>CAZNLG010000072.1:0-6193 GCA_964573765.1 uncultured Candidatus Bathyarchaeia archaeon
TACCAGACCTAATCTACCCGTATCCAGGAATGACCGATGTTTACAAGGATACAACACTATACTGGACAAAAGTTCAAGCAGCCACAAAATATCATCTTCAAGTATGTCAAGATGAAAGTTTCACCAACTTTACAGAGTATTATATTGATGAAAATGGTCTAACAGATAATTTTTATAATATCGCTGAAGAGAAAACAAGCGATGGGAAGAACTGGTTGTATCCTGATACTAAATATTACTGGCGAGTTCGTGCATATGTTGGCGGCGAATGGCAAGCATGGAGTTATACATGGTACTTTACAACGGGAACCGCAGCTAGTAAATAGTACGTGTTAATAGAGGCGAATTCTAGATTTGCTGTTTAAGGGAAAGTAATAGGAAGGGTTTGTCTCCTATTATTGGAGCTTTCTTGATGCTTATAGTTGTTGCTGCTTTTGCTATTCTTTACCCGTTTGTCCAACAGTATGTCTCAAATTATCAGCATACTACTGGTCTAACTATTCAGGAAAGGTTTGTTATTGAATGTTTAGCTTACAACTAGGGATAGTACAAACGTTACAAAAATTTATGTTTCTAAATGTTGGAAAATAAGTTAAGTTTTTAGAAAAACCTTTTGGACTTACATTAACCTCTAACTGTATGAAGAATCTTCCCCGTCTCTTTGTCAATTAATATTTCTACGTTTCGGTCAGTTGTCCAATGGAATACAAACCAATAATGATGTTCTTTTTCTACACCGTTTATCTTCCAAACAGGTTTACCGTTCCATGTTTCTTCGTTAATTGATGTTATCTTTAATTTTGGGAAACGGCAGTAAGCCTTCTCAACAGCTTCATCTTTTGTAACTTCCTTTTTAACTTCAAAACTCCAAATTTTTCGGATAATTTCTCCGTTTGTAGCGTTAACCACATAAGTCACAGTTCCAGTGCGGGTAACAGGAATCTCCGGGACTTCCTTGTAACCTCCTCCAGATTTGGGAAAAACCCAGCAAACCTTGACATAGTAGACATTTTCAGATTCATTATAAGCACAGGTTATGATGTTTGCATGAATCATTTCTTTCCACGCCGAGATGATAGCTTCCTCCCGAGAAATTATCTGTGAATTTGATGCGAAAGATGGTGTTAAAATCCCGAGAACCAAAACGCTTAGTATAACACTTAAAAAACATATAGTTCTAACGTTCATTTTCATCCCTCAGATAAAAAATTCGGATGATTTAATATTTAAGGAATTCGTGAAACGCAGGTTTCAAATGGCTTCATGATGGTTCCTAAATACCAAATTTAGCTTCTAATGTTAATGGTGAGAAGTCTAAAACGTTACAGTTTAAAAAAATCCTTGTTAACCAATAACCTTCATATTCTCACTTGTGGTAACTCCAATAAACATTGCAATAGTTCAAGACCGACAGACAACCGAAAATGAAGAAACAGCAAACACAAAAAACTAAAGCAGAATTTCCTTCTAAAAATAAATTCTTTGGGAGTATAAAGTCCCACATAAATAAAACATTCACGGAACCTAAAGCTGAGGGAATTAATATTTCTGAAAGAAGCCTTAACGACTTACCAATAGGAAATCTAATAACCAAAAATACCAAAGTTACACAATGAAGGTAACCACCAAGAAGCTTATGAACTAGCAAAGGAAAAATTTAGGGAAATAGTTCGAAAGTTCATGGAAAATACTTCATAAAAAGAGAAAACATTTTACCAAGAAAAGGGAAGGGGACATCTAAGCGTTATGGTTAGCGAAACTTTGGAGTATTGGTAATGTTATTAAACTTTTTAGCTGCTATTCTAACTCGATAACTCTTTCTTTTGGATAAACTACTATACCTCTTTCGGTTACTTTGTAGGGCCGTAACTGGTTGTCATGAGGTACTCCACGCATTTTTTCCACTTGAAGTGCCTGAACAACCTTACCTTTCAATACTATCTTATGAAGAATCACAACTCCATCTGCAAGAAATTCTTCCGGATGGAAAGCACGTTTTAAAATGGCATATCTTGCCTCCGAAGTCACGACTGTGGTACATCCTAATTCAGAGAGAGTTTTAAACAAACGCATCAAATCCAACCTTTGTTGATATGGATCTCTTTCCTGAAGCATCATGGTTGTTATTGGGTCTAAAGCTAATCTTTTTACATCAGGTTTTACCACTTCTTTGATCAAATGTAAGAGTCCGCTTGGTTTGATCGTTGTAAATTGAATAGGTGTTAACTCAAAAATTGAAAGTTTATCTTCCTTCCTGAGTTTATCAATGTTAAAACCGAAGTTAACCATGTTCTCCTTAATCCTTTCAATTGGTTCCTCAAGTGAAATAAAAACACCTTTTTCACCTAGGTTTGCCGCACCATGGTAAATGTACTGAATTGCAAAGATAGTTTTACCTGTTCCAGGCCCACCTGTAACTAATATAACTCTTCCTTTTGGAAAGCCTCCCCCAAGTATTTCATCAAGACCTTCGATTCCTGTAGACACACGACTCAAAACTAAAACACCTTACATACAACCTAAGGGTATCTTAATATGCTGATAAGCGTAAAACGTATAAGAATTTTTTTGAAGAAGTAATGCTTCTAAACATGTTTCTTCCTCAACTTACTTAAACAATAAATAAATATTGATGCGGTTAAAACTAATGATCAGAAAACAACCTACCTTTTAAACCTATAAGTGTTCTTTATGACAAGCAGGGAAGAAGTAAATATCCTTACGAACATCCTTCAACTCTTTGCGTTAAAATACATGAACAAATACCCATCTATAGACTTCAAAAGGATTCTTGTTTCGATTAGAGAAGTAATAGACGAATTTAAGTTTAAACTGAGAGACCTGGACAACCAATTCTGTTTAAACGCTGAACTACTTAAGAAACACGGACTTTTAAAAGAAAAATACTACATATACGGAGCTTTTCTAGCTGCAATAAGTTCTTACCCGATACTCTACATGGTTGCTGATGAAAAAACTATAAAGTCTGCAATACTTTCGAAGGTAGCGATGGTAACAAGTAGTAAAGTCTTAGATAACATAAACGATAATCTACATAACTTTCAGGAAGCAGTAAAATCTCAACAAAAATATCAACAAGCTTTAACCCGCGGCTATTTTTACCCAGACTTAGGTAAAAATCTTAAACTGGTTGATAAGGCAGAAAATACAACCTATGTAATGGCTTGCTGGGTCCATCAGCTTATGACCTTAAAAGGTGGTGTATTTGACACGTTCAATATGTTTGTAAACGACGTTAACGAATGTATAGAAGGCCAAATACATTCGTTCTACCAAAGACATGAGAAATATACACCAAAAATCATGAACCTTTCAACTTTTTTGCGTAAAACTTCCACAAAAAGTTTCGGAAAAATATGGGTTGACATAGATTTTTGTTTTTTTGAAAAATCTGTGGGAAAACTCAGTAAAAAAGAGTTTAAAGCGATTAAACTTATCAACCAGAGTATAGACCTACTCTTTAGAGCCCTCCTCTTCTATGATGACGTAGCAGATTTAGAAGAAGACATCAAAAGCAATCTCATAAATTCCGTTATAATGTTAGGTTTAGAACTTGAAAAAATCTCTTACGAAGACTTAGTTGAAAACAACTTTACCTTAATCAGAAAAATAGAAGAAGCTAATCTATCCAGAGACACCATAAACTTTGGGGACATCCTTTATCTAAAGGGAATCGATTGTTTACGTAAAGCAAAAAAGTATTCACATTATATCGATATCGAAGCACTTATCTTTTGTGCAAGAGTTTTAAGAATGTTTCTTCTTAGAAAGTTTGTTTTAAGAAAAAAAAGCCTAAAAAGCCTGAATGTTCTTTTTCAATCATTAAATCGGTTTGAAAGACTTGAAGTTTCTATCCCTTCCTACCTAAAAGAATGCTACAGATTGGTTTTAGAAGAACTGGTTATACAACCAAAGATCCTAGCCTAAAAATGTACGTAAAAGTGCTTTCATCCATACGTGAACCTGTTCATGCATATCAGTGCTAATGTAACAATCCATAGGTATTTTTATGGGTTCGGTACCATCATACCATTTTGTAACAACATAATCTCTATTAGGATTTCTAATGCAGAAATGACAAGGATTCTTTTTACTCGGCTTTCCAGATGGCTCCGAATAGGCACATCCATAACAAGTTAATTGAGACTCCCTTCCCTTATTAACCTCGTCTCCCTTTTCTTTTGCTTTCATGAATGCTAATTTTTAAAACTTGGTTTATAAAAGCTTCTTATTAAAAACATAGTCGATATCGAAATTAGAACTGCATTCCGTCTAAACTTTCAAACTTTTTTAACTAAGAACACACATTCGTCTGCTCCAGAAGCCTTACATGCTATTTCTTCACACTCTATTCTTTCTTTAAATGTTGCTGAAAGTGCTCCTGTTAAGGTTCCACTTATCATGTAGCAAACTGGCTTATCGCTTTTGACCCCTTCACATGCGAAACAGTCTTTAATATGAATCTCCCATACATCTTTACCCTTGATATACGTGGAACTATCAAGATGAAATCCGAGATGAAGTGTTAACGAGACAATCCGTGGTAGATGTTTTAAGTCGAGCTTTGCTCGGGGGTCTTCTCCAACAGACTTTATACGTTCGATAGCAGCTATCCTTCCAGCCATCTCATGGAAAGTTCTTTCCAAAGATTCAAAAGCTTCACGAGGTTCTCTAAGATTTGGCATGTATGTGTTAAGTATTACTTCTATACTTTTCCTTAATCCAAGAAGAGTTTCTAGGGGAACATATCGTGGTGCTCTAACAAATTTTTTTGACAACCAATTTGGAAAGATTAAGATTAACTTAGCATTAGCACCTGGATTTTTTATTGGTTTTTCTTCTATCTTTTCGGTTTTTCGTAGTTCTACCACATCCTTAGCTACCCACCTAGCTATTTTTTCTAAGATTTCATTAAATCTTTCTGGAAACAAGACTTTTATGTCAAGCATATGCATGTTATGAATCTGGGATAACAATAAATAGTCGACGGGAGAGATATTACCAACATCAGCTCTAACCACAAAAATTTTTGTGTCATTGAGGTGACTTAAAAGATAAGACTTTATTTTTTCAACAGTTTCTTCTGATGTAGGAAGTTTATCTGTAAATTCGTCCTTAAATTTTATGAGTAACTTGTTATCCCTTATGATGTATGGAAATTCTACCCCATGATATTCTGCTTTACATGCACGATAAATTGAGAAGCTCCGGTAGTATCTTCCCTTCTCCTTAACTACAGCTATATCAATAAAACCACCCACCAAAGACTTAAGCTTCTTCTCAAAAGTTACAAAGGTTCCACGTGGAAGAGTTAAAAATTCCAAGAAAGGTTTTCCACGAATTTGGGTATTCCAATGCTCCACAATTTTTAAAATGTTTCCTTCATCTTCCTGAACGAGAAAATGGGGTAAATAGTGATGGATAAGTATTCCTTCCCTTATTTCTTCCCTAATCTGTGATATAAAAATCGAGAAATCGCTAAGGGATTTCACAGGGCTTAATCTTATTTGGTTAAAATCAGTTAGAACATCATGAAACGTGATAACACTTACTGGTTTTTCCTGTGCAAATTTGGAAAGAAGAGCATTTAAAAACAGAATGGAATCAAAATGTCCTTCATCAAGAATCAGTATAAAGGACCCGTAATGAAAATTTGAAATTAAGTCAAAGATTTCGTGACCAGTTTTTAGCTTTTGCAATAATTTAATCACCCAAACGGATATTTTGAGAACGATTTTTCTAAGAAGAAAATCACGGTTACAGTTAATAAATATAAACTTCCCAGAAACAAATTATTATCTTAAGATGCAAAAGCTTAAAGTTATAGTTTTTGACATGGACGGTACACTAATTAAGGAAACGTGTTGGGAGATTATCCATAATTATTTCAATGTTGATTGGAAAAAAACACAAAAAAACATAGAAGATTACTGTAATGGTAAAATAAGCTTCCAAGAGCTCTCTGAAAGAGAGATAACACTATGGAAAAAAAGTATTAAAAAAGCTCCACATATAAACGACATAAAAGAAGCTCTTAAAAACTATACTCTTCTAAAAAATGCTGCAGAAGCTGTAACTAAACTTAAAAAGATGGGATATCAAACTGTCATTGTCACCTATGGGTTAAACATTCTTGCTAACGAAATTGCAGGTAAACTTGGCGTTGATATGG
>CAZNLG010000073.1:0-6130 GCA_964573765.1 uncultured Candidatus Bathyarchaeia archaeon
CATTATAAATTGTTTCCATGTGTCTAAAACATTTTTCAGCTTTTTCCAGCTCACCATTTTTAACATATTCAACGGTTTTTCGTCTTAACTCTCCAACAACATCAGCTAAACCTAAGACATAAGCATCCGAAGAAACCCCAACTTCTTCTGGTTTAGGATAAACCCCATTCTTTTCAAGATTTAAAAGGATAACAGCTTCCGCAAACTCTTGGCTGGCATTAAACAAAGCTCCACTACTTTGAAGGTTCGTCGACTTTAAAAGTTCAAAAGTTGATTGAAGAAGCAGTTTAACCTTCTTTAAACGTTTTTCAGCCTTAAAAATCTTGTTTTGTTGAATAAAAAGAATCGCTTCCTTTGATTGTTGGGTAATTTTTCTTGAATTAGCAAGCATTTTTTCTCTTAGGATGTTTTTTAACTTTAACTCTCTTCGAATGTTTTTAAGAAGTTCATGTAAAGACAATTTTTCACTTTCCTTAACTTGTTTTACCCACCTTTATAGGTTTGTCTAGTCGACTAAGAAGAACAACTCTACTATCCCTGGCTTCATCGATGATTTTGTAACCAGTTAATTCGCTTAGTTTTTCAGCAAAGACTTTAATTTCATCATGAGTAGGCATGTTTTCATAAGTTAATCTTTTTCTGGAGAAACCAACATACATGTAAGATTTTGTTTCAACATACGTACTTTCAGTTTTTTGGATAAGTTTTGCATAATCTTCGATTTTGGTCATGTTTAAATCTTTTACAAGGGTTAACCTTACAACGGTTGGACAACGAAAACTTTTTAACAATTCTAAGGATTCTTTAACGTTTTCCCATGCATGAGGTATTTGAGGTCTACAGGTTTTAGCAAATATTTCTTTGTTTGGTGCATGAAGCGAAATATAGAGTTGGGTTGGTTCATGGTTAAGTTGACTAAGAACTTTTGGGTTTGTTCCGTTGGTTACCAAGAAAGTTGTCATTCCTTTCCTATGAAATTCATTGATTAAGTCTCCAATGAGGGGGTATAAGGTTGGTTCACCTGTAAGACTTATAGCTGCATGGTTTGGGTTTAAAGCTTCTTCATATTTTTTCCTTTCAATCTCCACATGAGCCTTATAACCACTTAAAATCCTTCTCTGAGCAAGGATAGATTCTTCAACAATAAACCTTGGGTCATCCGGTGTTGGAAAAGCAGTTTCATCAACCTTAAAATTTATGTTTAAATCTTCAGGTTGAACACGCCAACAAAAAAGACAACGTAAAGTACAGTAAAAAACTGAAGGGGTCATCTGAAGACAACGGTGTGATTGAATTCCGTAAAACTTTTGCTTGTAACATACCTTACCTTTTGTTAAGCTTTGATGGAGCCAACTACACTTTTTAACTGCAGAATGTTTTCCGACAAGTTGATATTTTTCACGTTTAAGTCTAGTGATTAATTGTTCTAGTATTTGTTGCATTTTTGGTGTTCCTGACCTCCAATAACCTAAAGAAAAACAAAAAACTATTAAGGTTATGGGAAAATTAACAAACATAAATTTTAATGTAGGGAAAACTAAATTATTCCAATGTATCCTAAGGCGGGGGTTCCCGAGATAGGACAAAGGGGCAGGTTTCCCCGTTTGTAAAGGGGGAAGCTAAACTTAAGATCCATCCTCGGGGAAGGCATAAGTAATCCTGTGGCATAGGCCTTCGTGGGTTCAAATCCCACCCCCCGCATCAGAACTACCCTTACAAATTTTTGTTTACCGCAATTTTCAGAACTATTTTTATAGCTTATTCCGCAACCATCCTAATTAAGGGTGGAAAAGTTTTGGTTGAAGCCGAAAGAGTTTTGAAGCTTGAAAAAAAGGTTGACCTGATTTTAAGGAGTTTAGATATTCTAATTTTCCATGAGCCTGAAGAGCTAGAAGACGATGAACTTAGAGAGCTAAGGAATAGGTTTAAGGATTATTTGAAGGGCAAGGATTTAGAGTTTGTTGAGTTGAGGCGTTCAGTTGGAGAAATTTAAGCTTCTAATCCATAAAAAGGCTCTTAAAGAGCTTAACGAGCTTCCAGTTGAAGAAAGAAAGCGTATTCTTGAGGCTATTTTTGTGTTAGAAATGGACCCTTTTAAGGGAGATGTTAAACCTACTAAGGGTTTAAGAGGAGTTTTCAGGCTTAAAGTCGGAGACTACAGAATAGCCTTCACAGTAAATTTCAAGGAAAATGAGATTGCCATCTTGAAAATCGCTAAACGAAAAATATTTTATCGCGAAGTTGGGAGGTAGGGGTTCGTGGGTTCAAATCCCCCCGCATCAAACAAACATTAACATGTTGGTTACACGGCAATATTCGGGTTAAAAATCTATACCAAACCTTTTCAGGATAGATGTGAGTTTTCCCATTTTTTCTATGATGAAGTCTGGTTTTTCTTGTTTTAAAGTTTCCATATTAGAAACTTCCGTGGGAATGGCTACGGTTATCATTCCAGCTGCCTTACCAGCCTTAACATCTAAAGGTGAATCTCCCACATACATACAGTTCTCTGGTGGAAAACCAAGTCTTTTAGCGCATTCTATTACCATGTCAGGGGCTGGTTTGTTACGTGAAACATCAGGCTTGGTTACAACAGTTTTAATAAACCTATGGACCCCATGTTTTTCCAAAAGTTTAAAGATCGGGTCTCCCCAAAGTGAAGTAGCAATACCCATAGGAATCTTTTTCTTTGAGATTTTTTCAAGAGTTTCATATACTTCCGGTAAAAGTTTTGCATCAAGATAGAGCTCCGGGAAAAACTTCTCATCCAACTCTATACAACGTCTAACTATCTTTTCTCTATCTTTAACTTCAGCTGGAACTAAAGCTTCCCAAGGATTTTTTCCACTTTGCATAGTTTTAACAACGGTTTCCTTATCAACCAACGGTAAACCCACAACACTAAAAACCTTGTTGATATCCCTACAGAAAACTTCTATGGAATCAACTAGGGTTCCATCCAAATCAAATATTATAGCCTTAATTTTCCTATCTGAACTCACGTTAAACACACCAAGTATGTTTAAGTGACAACAAGTTTAATTGGTCAACTTATTGAAGAATTATTTTTTGTTTTATGTTTAACAAGTTAAGGACAACTTCTGAAATGTTTATCTTTTTTTCTTCTTCAGAAATTTCTTCCATTTTTGCTTTTGTTGCTGGTTTTTTGGGGTTAAAAACACAACCTTCTACTGGTGTTATGGAAACATCATAGGTTCCGATTTTTTTTGCTATCTTAACCGTTTCTTCCTTATTTAAACCTAACAAAGGTCTGAGAACGGGAATTTTTACAGCTTTATCTTCCACATACATGTTCTGAAGAGTTTGACTGGCTACCTGTCCTAGGCTTTCCCCTGTTACCAGTGCAACTGCACCCAATTCTTGAGCAAGTTTTTCAGCCACCCTAAACATTGTTCTTCGACATAAAACACAGATAACTTTTCTTCTACATTTTTTAGCAAATTCCAGAAGAACTTTTTCATATGGAAACACGTAAATTTCTTTTAACTGGATAGTTTCACTTAGTTTTTTACAACAGGTTAAGACTCTTTCCAATGCTTTTTCGTTTGAAGATTGATTGTTAAAGTGAACGGGAACTGTTTCAACACTGCTCATTCTCCCAACTAGGTAGGCAGCAACAGGAGAATCTATTCCACCAGAAATTAAAGCAACAATCTTTACCATGATAACTTTCCCTTTACAACAAAAACTTTAAACCAGTTCTTTGGTTTTGGAAATAAGAATCTTAACTACTTCATGGGAAAGGCTTACTTATAACCCTATTTCCGTACTTATCTTTTTCAAGCCTTCCAATGCAATTTCAAAAAATTTTTCCTTAGGAACCCCTATTTCTTCACATAACATGATTTTATTTCGGTTTACCCCTCTTGCAAAATCTTTTTGCTTAAACTTTTTGTTTATGGTGCTTATTTTTACTTCATCCAACTTTTTTGAAGGCATGACCAAGGCACATGCAACAAGCAACCCGGAAAGAGCATCACATGCAATCAAAGCTTTTTCCATTTTGGTTTCAGGTTTAACTCCAGTATGTTCATAGTTATGGGCTTTTATTGCTTTTATAATTTCTTCGGAAACCAAACCATCCAAGATTTCTTCTGCAACCAAACCATGTGTTGAAGGGTTATTTTCTGTTTTTTCAAAGTCGATGTCATGAAGTAAACCTGCAAGCCCCCAAACGTCTTCATCTTCGTTCAAATGTTTTGCCATACTTCTCATAAGTGCTTCCACAGCCAACATATGATAAAAAATCGTTTTTCTACTAACATTTTTGTTGATTAAGGTTAACGCTTCTTCTCTTGTTAACATTTTAAATTCACTCAATCTCCTTTTCTATGTTTGTTCGCTCGTATTTCTGCTCTACCATGTTATGTTAAGGATATTTAACTTTTTAATTTTAGCCGAAAAATTCTTAATAAACCTGAAACTAAACTTAAAACAAAGACATTTCGGAGGGGAACCATTTCTGTTTTTACCTTTAGAAGGAGTTAGAATTCTTGACTTAACTTTGTATCTTCCATACACAACCCTACTAGCAGACCTTGGAGCAGAAGTAATCAAAGTTGAAGAACCTACAAGGGGAGACTATGTCAGACAGATGAAGCCTCTCTTTAATGGTCAAAGTATGGTTCACATCTTGCTTAACCGTAACAAGAAAAGCATAACCCTAAACTTAAAAACGGAAGAAGGAAGAGAAATTTTTTACAGGTTAACGGAAAAGTCAGACGTTATCATTGAAAGTTTTAGACCTGGTGTGGTTAAACGTTTGGGTATAGATTATGAAACGGTAAGGAAGGTTAACCCAAAAATTATTTACTGTTCTGTTTCAGGTTATGGACAAAACGGTCCCTACAAAAACCTTCCAGGTCATGACATCAACTACATAGCTGTTGCTGGAATATTAGGTTTAACAGGGAAGAAGGATGGGCCTCCTGTTATACCAGGGACTCAGATAGCAGACCTTGGTGGGGGTTGTGCTCTTGCTACGATATCGATTCTTGTGGCTCTTTGGGTACGTGAAAAAACCGGGAAAGGTCAGTTTATAGACATATCCATGACGGATGGGGCATTTTCATGGTTACATATTCCTTTGGCAACTTATCTTGTTGAAGGTGAAGTCCCAAAAAAAGGTGAGATGATGTTAACTGGAGGATTTCCATGTTACAATGCTTATGAAACAAAAGATGGAAAATATATTAGTCTTGGATGTTTGGAAGAACGTTTCTGGAGAAATTTTTGTAGGGTTATAGGAAGAGAAGATTTTGTTCAGTATCAGTGGGATACGGGTAAAAAAAGAGAAGAAATATTCTCTGTTTTGAAGAAAATCTTTAAAACAAAAACAAGGGATGAGTGGATTAAAACACTTACAGAAGCAGATGTTTGTGTGGGACCTGTTTATTCTTTAGATGAAACTCTTAACGACCCTCAACTACGCCACAGAGAAATGGTTGTTGAAACAGAACATCCTACCGTGGGAAAGGTTAAGTTAATTGGTATACCAATCAAATTCTCAGAAACACCTGGAAAAATCAGAACTCCTGCCCCTACTCTTGGACAACATACTGAAGAAATCTTGTTAACGTTAGGATACAGTAAAAGGGATGTTGAAAAATTTAGGAAAAAGAAAATCATTTAAAGGGGATTCTCCCCTATAAGTTGTTGACTTACAGATAAAATGGGAATTCTGAGCAAAGAAAAGAGTTAAAGGGGTTGTAAGAATAGGGATTATACTGTAGACCTTAAAATTTTTGTTTGATGTTTATCCTCCACAAGTAGGACATGTCCCACCTGAACCGGTTGTACTACAAACCATACGGTTTTCGTCATAGAGTTTTACCCAACACTCACGGCAAACCATGATAAAACCTAAATCTTTATGATTAGCCGCCATTAAACTTAGGTTTTTGCCTTTTTTACCGCAAAGTTGACATTCATACATCGCTCCAACGCCTCTTATTTTTTGGTCTTCAAGAAATTGAGCATTAGCACAAAATATATTTTTTGGTCGATATGTAAACCACCCAAAAATTCAATCTAAAACTTAACCTTTAAAGGATGGTAGGTTACCAGTTAACAGTTTTTGAAGAAATTCTTCCACACCACGACCATTAGG
>CAZNLG010000074.1:0-5815 GCA_964573765.1 uncultured Candidatus Bathyarchaeia archaeon
ACATAGGGTTTAACGTTAGAGGTGTTTCGAAAAAAGATATTAAAAGAGGAGATGTATGTGCCCATCCCACCAATCCACCAAAGGCCGTTAAAGAGTTCATAGGTCAGATAATCGTTGTTTACCATCCAACTTCCATTGCACAAGGATACACACCAGTTCTTCATGCACATACAGCCCAAGTTGCATGTAAGTTTACGGAGTTAATCAAAAAAATAAATCCAAGAACAGGTGAAACCATCGAAGAAAATCCTGCGTTCCTTAAAACGGGAGATGGTGCCTTAGTAAAGCTTACTCCAATAAGACCAGTAGCTTTAGAAACCTATGCAGAAATACCCCAACTTGGTAGGTTTGCAATCAGAGATATGGGAACAACCATTGCGGCAGGTGTTGTGAGGGAGATAACCCAAACCGCATAAATTTTCTCCATCTATAAAATGTTAAGAGCCGGCGACTAACATTGGTTCAAAAAGCTCGTATCCGTTTAACAAGTGTAGACTACAAAAAACTAGATGAAGTATGTAGAGAAATCAAGGATATCTCAGAAAAGGTTGGAGTAAAAGTTTCAGGTCCAATTCCACTTCCGACAAAAAGAATTCATTGTCCAACAAGAAAAACACCTTGTGGTGAAGGAACAGCAACATGGGATAGATTTGAGTTAAGAATCCATAAGAGACTGATAGAAGTAGAAGCAAATGAAAGACTAATGCGTAGAATTATGCGAGTAAGAATACCAGATGATGTCTACATCGAAATAAACCTTATTTAGGTTTGGTTTAACTATCAGGATTTTTTTCCAATTCTAAGATTTTGTTTGCTATTGCTTGACCCATCTCACTTGTTTTTGCGTTTCCACCTAAATCATAGGTTTTTACCTTTCCTTCTTCCAAAACTTTAAAAACAGCTTTTTCCACTTTTTCCGCAGCTTCTTTTTCACCTAGATATTCAAGCATCATTTTTGCTGCAAGAATCATGGCTGTTGGGTTTACCCTGTTTTGACCAGCGTATTTTGGAGCTGAACCATGAACAGGTTCAAACATTCCGTAGTTATCCCCTATGTTTGCTCCTGCTGCAAAACCTAAACCACCTACAAGTTGAGCAGCTTCATCTGAAAGAATGTCTCCAAACATGTTTGTTGTAACAATTACATCAAAAGTTTCAGGTCTTTTGATAAGTTGCATAGCTGCAGCATCAACATGAAGTTCATCAACCAAAACTTCAGGGTAGCTTTTTGCAACATCCATAACAGCTTTCCTAAAAATTCCATCTGTTAACCTAAGAATGTTTGCTTTATGAACATAGGTTACATGTTTTTTTCTTTTTAATGCAAGGTTAAACGCAAACCTAGCTATTCTTTCAGAAGTTTCTCTTGTAACTAACCTTAAAGCGATCCCAACACCAGGAACAACTTCAAATTCTTTTGCAAAATAAAACCCTTCGGTGTTTTCCCTTAAAACAATCAAGTCTATGTTTGGTTTTAGAGAATAAACATTTGGTAAAGATTTACAAGGTCTAACGTTAGCATACAAATTGAAAAACCTTCTAAGGGTAACAGCTACGCTAACAGGAGCTCCAGGTTCTTCTGGTGTTGTCATAGGACCCTTTAAACAAGCATCTGTTTCCTTTAACATTTCAAGAGTTTCTTCTGGAAGGTTTGTTCCATACTTTTCTATACAATGATACCCAGCTTCACCCATGATGTACTCAAGATTCAAACCTTTTGTTACGGTTTGAACAGCATCCAATACTTTTAAGGCTGACTCAACGACTTCAGGTCCAATTCCATCTCCTGGTAAAACAGCAATTTTGTAGGTCTTTGACATTTTTACTCCTTACAAGGAATTGGATGATTCTCTTAAAAAATTTTTTGGAAAAGTTAATTAGTAGTGTTTAAACTTAGGATGCAAGAAGAAAGATGTCAAAACTTAAGCAGGGAATTCTTCAAGTTTACACGGGAGATGGAAAAGGTAAAACTACAGCAGCTCTTGGTCAAGCTTTACGTGCTATAGGTCATGGATTTAAAGTTTACATGATCCAGTTTATGAAGGGATACAAATATGGGGAAATTTTTGCCGCTGAAAAACTTTATCCAAATCTTATCATTGAGCAGTTTGGTCGACCAAACCATGTGAAAAAAGGAAAACCTGAAAGAATCGACTTTGAACTTGCAAGGAAGGGACTTCTAAAAGCTAAAGAGATAGTGGAAAGTGGTGAATGGGATATGGTTATTTTAGATGAGATAAACGTTGCCTTAGATTATGGACTGATAAATCTTGAAGATGTTTTGGAACTTATCAAGAATAAGCCACCTCATGTTGAACTTGTTTTTACGGGTAGGTATGCACCCAAAGAAATAATATCTTTGGCTGAGCTTGTTTCTGAAGTAAAAGAAGTTAAACATCCCTACCGTAAAAACTTTAAGCCAAGACCTGGTGTGGAGTACTAAAAATTAAAACTTAAATCAAGCTAAACCTTAAAATACAAATAAACAAAAATCCGGGTGTAGATGTCAAGTTGAGTTTACAGGAAGAACAGAAAAAAATTAGAGTTTTGATAGCTAAACCCGGACTTGACGGTCATGATAGAGGGGCTAAAGTCGTTGCAAGAGCTTTAAGGGACAGTGGTATGGAAGTTATTTACACCGGACTTAGACAAACACCAGAACAGATAGTTGAAACAGCAATTCAAGAAGATGTTGATGTTATAGGGTTAAGCATCCTTTCAGGAGCTCATGATATGCTTGTACCAAAAGTTATGGAAAAATTAAAAGAAAACAAGATGGATGATGTATTAGTTTTGGTTGGAGGTATAATACCAAAAGAAGATTACTCCAATTTGAAAAATATAGGTGTAGCTGGTGTTTTTGGTCCAGGAACTCCTACTTCAGAAATTGTAAAATTCATTAAGGAAAATGTTAGAAGAAAAAACATTAAGTAGGTGAAAAGAAAAATGTTCAACAAATCCGTAACAGACAAAATTAGAGAAGCCTACAAATCTTGGAAAGAAAAAAATCTGAAAGGTATTAAAGAAAGATTTACTCGTTCTGGAATTCCGGTTGAAGTTGTTTACACACCACTGGACATAGAAAACATAGATTTTTTTAAAGACCTAAACTTTCCGGGAGAATATCCCTTTACACGTGGCGTTTACCCAACCATGTACCGTGGCAGAATTTGGACTATGAGACAGTATGCTGGTTTTGGAACAGCTGAAGACACAAATAAAAGGTATAGATACTTGTTAGAACAGGGCCAAACTGGTTTAAGTGTTGCTTTCGACCTTCCAACTCAAATTGGATATGATTCAGACCATCCTATGGCAATTGCAGAAGTTGGTAAGGTTGGTGTTGCAATTGATACATTAAAAGACATGGAAATTCTTTTTGACGGTATTCCGCTTGGAAAAATCACAACTTCCATGACCATAAATTCAACAGCACCTCAAGTCTTATCCATGTATTTTGCGGTAGCCCAAAAACAAGGAGTTCCTTTAACGGATGTTGGTGGAACCGTTCAAAACGACATTTTAAAGGAATACGTGGCTAGGGGTACTCACATTTACCCACCAGAACCTTCTATGAAGCTTGTTGCAGACATAATCGAATATGGATACAAAAATGCACCAAGGTTTAACACTATAAGTATCAGTGGTTACCATATTCGTGAAGCAGGAGCAACAGCAGTTCAAGAAATAGCATTTACTCTGGCCAACGGAATAGCATATGTTCAAGCTGTTGTGGACCGTGGAATACCAGTAGACAAATTTGCACCTAGACTATCCTTCTTCTTTGGTTGTCATAACGATTTTTTTGAAGAAATAGCAAAGTTTAGGGCTGCAAGAAGACTTTGGGCAAAAATAATGAAGGAAAGGTTTGGTGCAAGAGACCCACGTTCCATGCTCTTAAGATTCCACACCCAAACAGCCGGATGTACACTTACAGCCCAACAACCCCATGTAAACCTAATAAGAGTAACTCTACAGGCTTTAGCTGCTGTTTTGGGTGGAACTCAATCACTTCATACAAACTCTTTTGATGAAGCTTTAGCCTTACCCAGTGAACATGCAGCCTTACTGGCTTTAAGAACCCAACAAGTAATTGCATATGAAAGTAAGGTTACAAGTACGGTTGACCCGTTGGGAGGCTCCTATTACATAGAATATTTAACCAACGAGATCGAAGAAAAAGCAGCAGAATACATCAGTAAAATAGACGATATGGGAGGGGCTGTTGCTGCAATTGAAAAAGGATTTTATCAGAGAGAAATCGCAGATAGTGCTTACGAATATCAAAAAGACATTGAAAGTAAGAAGGAGATAGTTGTTGGTGTAAACGAATTTACGATAGAAGAAGAAGTTCCTGTAAAGATTTTAAAGGTTGACCCTGAAGTGAGAGAAAGACAGATAAATAGATTAAACAAGGTCCGGAGAGAAAGGGATAACAAGAAAGTTGAAGAAGCTTTAGACAATCTACGTAGAGCAGCAGAAAAAGGAGAAAACCTTACGGGTCCTATTCTTGAAGCTGTTAAGGTTTATGCAACGATAGGTGAAACTACGGAAGTACTTAAAAGCGTATTTGGAGAATATAAACCAGTCGTGGTTATCTAAAAGTTGGGTGAAAATAATGATCAAAAAAATAAGTCATATAGGGATTGCTGTTAAAAATCTTGATGAAGCAATAAAACTTTACCAAGAAGTCTTTGGATTAAAAGTTGAAAACATTGAAGTTGTAGAAGAACAAAAAGTTAGAATAGCATTTATTCCTATCGGTGAAAGTAGAATTGAACTACTTGAATCAACAGACCCAGAAGGACCTATTGCTAAGTTTATAGAAAACCGTGGGGAAGGAATTCAACATATAGCATTTGAAACAGACAATGTTGAAAACGAACTTACAAAACTTAAGGAAAAAGGTTTAAGACTTATAGATGAAAAACCCCGACGTGGTGCAAGAAACGCTAAAATAGCTTTTATCCATCCGAAGAGTATCCACGGTGTTCTTCTAGAACTTTGTGAAGAAGAATAAAGTTTAACCTTAGAGTTAACAATTCAACATTAATTTAACAAACAACCCAACTTTCTAAATTTTTATTTGTTCAAGAAACAAACGTCATAAAGTTTTTGGTGAAAACTTGACTGGTAGAAGTTTGTCGGTTCGAATTGCCGTCTGGATAGGTTTTACTGTAGGTCTTCTACTTTCAGCTGATAATACTGCAGCTATTGCAACGCTTGCTGCAAAATATGGTGCAAACCTCTATGTTTTATCCGCCGAGATAACCGCACACATAGTGGTTGTAGCCTTAGGATGGTTTGCGGGATACAAGATGTTGGGATATTCAAAGCTTTTTTCTTTGGTAGCCTGTTTTGTACTTTGGATGTTTGGAGTATGGGCACTTTTAGGGGGATAAAACATTTGGAAGTAACTTTTTTTGCTCTTATGGTTGCAGGAGTCTTGGTAGGGATTCTCATATCTATGGACAATACTGCTTCACTTGCAGCCTTATCTGCAAAACATGGTGCAAACCTTTACATGTTAGCAGGTGAAGTTATAGCTCATATTTTTCTTGTTACAACTGGATGGTATGTAGGATACCTTCTTACCCAATACAAATCTATTTTTACCTGTGTTGCGGCAGGTGTTTTGTTTTTTCTAGGAGCCTATGTTTTGTTTGAAGCATGGCCTCCACATAAAATAATCAAAGGGGTTAAAAGTTTCAGGTTAAATATAAAACAGTTTAGTTTGAAGGTTTTCTTAGAAAAAATGAAGAGTGAGATAGACCTGGAAACCGTTTCTGTGTTGGGTGAGAGAGCAAAAGAAATA
>CAZNLG010000075.1:0-5781 GCA_964573765.1 uncultured Candidatus Bathyarchaeia archaeon
CCTTTCTCTGGTACACACAACACACTTGTTTTCTGACAGTCTTAATGTTCCTCCAAAAATTTATAGAAGCCTCTTTTTTAATTAGTCTTTTGTTGCTTGGAAGGACACCGAGGGTTTATGCAGACTTCAAATCGACGTCGTTTAAACGGTTTTATCACGATTATAGGCCAACCACAAGTTTTACATGTTTTCTCCGTGGTTTGAACTCCAGCTTTTTGGGGTAAAGGTAAAGCCATCTTACATTTTCCGACAAAAAAATTTGTACAACCGATAAATCTTTTAGAAGTTTTTCTTGACCTTAAAATCATCAGTTTTCCAGTTCCACATTTAGGACAGGTTCCGACTATCCTTTTCCTTAGAAATTCGATTTGGATGGCTTGTGAAAGGTCAGAGCCAACTTCCTTCTCCACCGTTTTTAGTCTATCCAAGACAGGTCTTAACTGGTCGACAGCATCAACCAAGACATTTTCTCTTTTTTCATCACCATTCTCGATTTTTTCCATTTTCTCTTCAAGTCTTCTTGTCATTTCAACTGAGATTATCTCAGGACAATACTTGTTTAATGTTTCAACAACAGCAAAACCTATGTCTGTTGCAACCATTCGTTCATCTCTGACGTAGCCACGTTCATAAAGCGTATCGATGATTTCAGCTCTTGTAGCCTTAGTTCCAATGTTGTTTTCTTCCATGAGTCTTAACAAGCTTGCAGGGTTATAACGTGGAGGTGGTTCTGTAAACTTAGTTAAATAATCAACCTTTTTTAACAAGATTTCTTGGTCAACTTTTAAAACGGGAAGAATTACTTCTCCAACTTCAACGTAGGGATGGTAAAAAGCCATCCATCCTTCATAAATAATTCTTCCACCATGAAGGAAAAACGTGTAACCATTAGATTCAACCGTTACCTTTGTACTTAGTCGAACAGCAGGTTTACCAAAAGTTGCCATAAACCTTCTTACGATTAGGTCATAGATTTTTGCTTCATCAACTGTAAGTTCTTTTTCCGGTGGGGTTCCAGTAGGATATATCGCCGGATGAGCTGGGTCTTCCTTTTTTCCTTCCCTTGGTTTTAATTCTTTCTCGGAAAGAAGAATTTTAGCGTTTTTTTCGTATTTTTCGTTTTTTAGTAGGTTTTGTAGGATCCCCCTATAATTTATGGTGGGTGGAAGTTTTTGGCTACTTGTTCGAGGATAAGAGATTAAAGCATTTAAGTAGAGTCTTTCAGCTACGTCAAGTGTTCTTCTGGGAGTAAAACCAAAGAAACGATATGCTTCTCTTTGTAGAGAACCCAAATCAAAAGGTTCCGGTGGAAATCTTCTAAATTCCTTTTCTTCAATGGAAACTACTTTTCCAAATCTTCCTGAACATTTTTTAACAATTTCTTCAGCTTCAACTTTTCTTCCTATTCTATCTTTTTCAAATTTTAGTTCGTAATCTTTCCCATCTATTTCTGCTATGGCTTTTATTTCCCAATATGGAACTGGAACAAAACTTCTTATCTCAACTTCTCTTTGAACGATAAAATGAAGAGTGGGACCTTGAACCCTTCCAACACTTAAAGTTGTGTATTTTCCGTTTTGTTTGACTGCTGAAAGAGTTAAAGCTCTTGAAAGGTTTATTCCATATAACCAGTCTACTTCATGTCTGGTCATACCAGCTTCAACCAATTCAAAGTCTAAACAAGGCATCAGGTTTTCATAAGCATAAATTAATTCTTCTTTTGTTAGGGTGGAAAACTTCATTCTTTTTGCCTGTTTTTCTTTACCTTCACATGCATATTTTAGAATCGTATAACCTATGAGGCTTCCTTCGATGTCATAATCTGATGCATTTATAAATTCATCAGCACTTTTACTGAGCTTTCTAAACAGATTTATGATGTTTCGAGTTCTTTTTGCTCCTCTTTCTACCAAGTATTTTGGAGCCCATTGAAAAGTGAAAACAGGATAATAATTTCTCCCACCCCTAATTTGAGTTACCGTGTAAACATGACCTGAAGCAGGAACAACAAACACTTTTTTTCCATCTTTCTCAAACTCAAAGTAAGGAATTTTACGTTCAAATTTTTTCTTAAGACCGTTACCGTTACTTAGTGCGGAAGCTATACGTTCAGCGGCATCTGGTTTTTCAGCAATGATGAGTGTATGACGACTAGCCATCCCATCACTCCCAATAGAAGCCAGAACTAAAGATTTTCTTCAAACTAAATAAATTTATTTTTCAAAAAATTGAAGAATTACTGTAAAATTCACTTCAAAAGTTTATTTGGGAGGATGTTTCTAAAAATAAGACGGAGTATAAAGTAGGGTGGTTAGCATGCCGCAAACTATAATCTGTGAAGGATGTGGACATCTACTATACAAAGGTGTGGAACTAAAGCCTCCGGATGAGATCATCCAACGAAATGGTGGAGTATGTCCTAACTGTGGAAAAAAACTTGTATTCAAAATAGAAAATGTAGAAGTTCTTCCCGTAAATTCAAAATAAACATCAAACTTTTTTCAGTCTTATCTTTATCTTTTCTTCTTCAACAAACCATTCCTTCAAATAGGAATCTTCAACTAGTTTTACTTCATCCAAACTAGTTATGTCCAAGTTTCTGATTCTTACTTCAGTTTTTACATAATCTTCCATCGACTTTAAGAGTTTTCTTGATTCTGGGTCTTCACATCCAATGGATGCATCCACATAATCTTCTATGTTTAACTGCATTTCTTTCCTCATAAGTTGAGCTCTTCTTACAACTTCCTTAGCAAACGCTTCAGCAACTATCTCTTGTGTTTTTGTTACATCAACAAACACAGAACCATAAACAAAATCTTCTCTTGAAATGTTTTCGGGAACTTTCTCAACAATTCTAAAATCTTCTTTAGTTAAGATAAACTCCTTCCCGTCAACTTCAATTTTAACAAAACCTTCTTTCAAAATTTGGTCGGTTAAAGTTTTGCTTTCCATCCTACTTAAACTATCCAAAACTTTTGGGGTTAATGATTTTAGTTTTGAGCCTAAACTTGGGTTTGGCTTAAGGTCAACATGTAGGAAAGAAGGCTTTGTATCAGCGTCCAAGACAACTAATTCTTTTGTGTTAATTTGTCTCGTTAAAACATCCTTCAACCTTAAAAGAGAATTTTTTACTTCACTGTTAACAGGTATGATTGTAACTGACCTTGTCGGCCATCTTAACTTAAATCCTTTCTTCTGTCTTGCAGTTAAAACTGCTTTAACGGTTTCCCTACAAACTTCAAAGTCTTTTTCAAGGTTTTTATCTACAAGTTTCTCTTCAGGAGTTGGCCAGTTAAGCATATGAACACTTTCAGGTTCACCTTCAGAAGAAACATATCTGAAGAGGGCTTCAGTAAAGTGAGGTACAAAAGGACTTAGTAATTTTAAGGTTTCAATCAAAACCTTGTAAAGCGTTGTGTAAGCTGCAAATTTCTCCATCTCTTTTGTTTCAATCCAAGTTCTTCTTCGGATTAGTCTGATGTAGAACCTACTTACATCTTCAACCATAAAATCAAAGATTTCTCTTAAGGCTTTGTGTAGTTGAAATGTTTCTAGGTTTTCTGTTACCTTTCTTATAACCTGTTGACATCTAGAAAGCACCCATCTGTCTTCAGATTTAAGGTGGTCCCAAACTTTTTCTAAACTCCAATCTTCTGGTTTAAAGTTGTCAAGTGTCATGTAGGTAGTTGCAAATGTAAAAACATTCCAGATTATTCCTAAAAGTCTTCTTATCTGTCTTAACTCTTCAGGGTCGAACAATAAGGCATCTTCAGGAGTTACCTTCCATAGGAGGTAGGCTCTTAAAACATCCGCACCATAAACTTTTATGGAGTCTTCAGCCCAGACAACGTTTCCACGAGATTTGGACATTTTTTGACCAAACTTATCAAGAACATGTCCCTGACAAAGAACTCTTTTGTAGGGTGAACGTCCAAACAGAATAGTTGAAGTTACAAGAAGAGAATAAAACCATCCTCTTGTCTGGTCTACAGCTTCTGTGATAAAATCAAAAGGATAAAGTTTCTTGAACAATTCTTGATTTTTTAGGTAGTTTAGACTTGCAGCATGAGCCACTCCTGAGTCAAGCCAACAATCAACCACAAAGGAAACACGAACCATGTCTGCTCCACATTTTTCACAGTTTAGGATTACTTCATCTATCCATGGACGATGAAGCTCAAAATGGCTTGGAAGTTTTTTAGCATGTTGTTTTAGTTCTTCTCTTGTTCCGATAACTTTTATGTTTCCACATTTTTGACATTTCCAAATGTTAAGTGGTGTCCCCCAGATTCTAGCCCTTGAAATACACCAATCTTCAGCGTTTGCTAACCATTCTCCAAATCTATTTTCTCCAGCCCATCTTGGAACCCAGCTAACTTTTTTATTTTCTTCTACAAGTCTTTCTCTTAACAGGGAAACTTTTAGAAACCATTGTTTATCAACCCTGTAAAGAAGCGGGGTGTCACATCTCCAACATAGGGGATATTCATGTTCAATTTCGCCAGACCAAACCAGTAAACCCTTTCTTTTTAAGTCTTCGATTATTTCGTGATTTGCATCTCTAAAGTACAAACCCTGATATTTACCTGCATCCATGGTAAAGTGTCCTGTCTGGTCTATGGGACAAAAAACAGGAAGCTGATACTTTACACCAACTTCAAAATCTTCTGGTCCATGTGCTGGAGCTGTATGTACACATCCTGTTCCTTCTTCTAAAGTTACATGTTCACCACAAATTATGGAGTGGTCAAATCTTTTTTTATGGTTAACATGAGTTGGTGTTTCATCCAACAATGGATGAACATATTTTATTCCTTCCAGTTCTTTACCTTTAACAACTTCAATTTTATGGTATTCCTTAATTTTAAGTTCATTCAAAACTTTTCCAACCAACTCTTCACCCAAAATCCATGTTTCACCATTAACTCTAATTTTCACGTAGGATGCATCAGGATGAACAGAGACAGCTTCATTACCAGGTAAAGTCCAAGGAGTTGTAGTCCAGATTAAAATGTACTCGTCTGGTTTTTCTTCTAACCTAAACTTTACATAGATAGAAGGGTCTCGGAGAGTTGTGTATCCAAGACTGACTTCATGACTTGAAAGTGGGGTTTCACATCTTGGACATGTTGGAACAACCTTTAGGTCTTCCTTAAGTAAACCTTTTTCATGGGATTTTTTGATAAACCACCAAACAAACTCTATATAGTCATCTTTTCTTGTTTCATAAGCATCATCATAATCAAGCCAAATACCAAGCTTCTCAGAGTTTCTTCTCCAATGCTCAATATAATAATCTACAAGTTTGTTACATTCCCTAACAAAAAAATCCAAACCAATCTTTTCTATATCACGTTTAGACTTTATTTCCAACCTTTTTTCAACTTCAATTTCAACAGGTAACCCTTGACAATCCCAACCTGCTTTTCGCCAAACATCTTTACCACGCATAGTTTCAAATCTTAAAACAACATCCTTCATCGTTCGACCTCTAACATGACCTATATGCATAAAACCGTTGGCTGTAGGTGGTCCTTCCAAAAACCTAAAAGGCTGATTTCCCTTTCTAAGCTTCCAAACCTTTTGTTGAATATTGTTTTCCTTCCACCATCTTTGAATCTCTTCTTCTATGGTTGTAGGATTGTAGGGTTCCTTCAACTCTCTCATGGTTTAACCTCGATTTTTGCAGACGGAATTTTTGTTTAAAATGTTTCCGTAAATATTAATTAAGGGTTTCTTCCTAACTTTAGAGTTGAAACATAAAGTTTAAGGTTAAAC
>CAZNLG010000076.1:0-5758 GCA_964573765.1 uncultured Candidatus Bathyarchaeia archaeon
TCACATCGAATTTTTTGACGTAAAGGGGAATAAGGTTGCAGGTATATCTTTTCCCGAAGAAGAATATCTCAGAACTTTTAGAAACATGTTAGACCAAATTTTGTATTGGCTTGAGTTTTGGAGGAAAGGGTGAAATATTTGTTGTATGTACCTAGGAAGGTTGAGCTTTTGGATAAGATTTCCGAAGAGAAAATTAAAAAAGACTTGGAGAAATACGTAAACCTTGCCTTAAGTCTTGGTGCAACAAAAGCTAAAGCCGTCTCGGTTAAAGAAAACATTCTACCGTTCATTGATGAAAGGGTTAGAGCTAAATGTTTAATTCCCCGATGTAACTTGTACGGTAGAAATGCCTCATGTCCTCCCCGAGCACCTAGCACAGAAGAAGTTAGAAGAATCATAGCTAGATATAGATATGCTGTTGTCATGAAGATGGATGTACATCCGGAAGACTATGCTGGTGTTAGGGCTTCTGTTGAAATGAAAATCGTTCCTCCATTGTATAAGGCTGGTGAAATTGTAAACAAGGTTGAAGCTACAGCCTTTTATGATGGATACTATTTTGCAATAGGTTTTGTATCAGGTTCCTGTCAAATCTATCTATGTCAACTCCGTAAATGTACGGCGATAGACCCTGGAGGGGAATGTAGATGGCCTCTTAGACCGAGACCTAGTATGGAAGCTTGGTCTATGGATGCATTTGCTATAGCTACAAATTTGGGTTGGGAGATGTATCCTGTGGGTGTTTATGCAGACCCTAAAAAAGTTCCATGTGCTTCCAACATTATGGCTGTGTTTGTAACCTAACAAAATTTTTTACTTTTTTAGGTTTGGGGGGTTGAACGTTTAAGTTTGGTAGAAAGTTTCTGTATGGTTTAACGTTAAACGTGATTGTTTTAGGTTTTGTAAGTTTTTTGACGGATGTTAGTAGTGAGATGGTTTTTGCGTTACTTCCCTTTTTTATGGTTGATGTTTTGGGGATTAGTATGAGTTTTGTTGGTTTAATTGAAGGAGCAGCTGAATCTGTTTCAAGCTTTTTAAGGGTTTTCTCAGGTTGGTTTTCGGATAAGACTGGTAAAAGAAAACCTTTAACAGCTTGGGGATATTTTGTATCTTCGATTTCAAAACCATTTTTTGCCTTGGCTACGCTACCTGTTCATGTACTTACCGTTAGGATTTCTGATAGGATAGGTAAGGGTATAAGGACACCACCACGAGATGCTTTGATTGCTGATTCAATTCAACCTGAAGTTCATGGAAAAGCCTATGGTTTTCATAGGTCTATGGATACTTTTGGAGCTGTTTTAGGTCCTTTACTTGCGTTTCTTCTGCTACCTGTTTTGGGTTATAGAAATATTTTTGTTGTTTCTGTTGTTCCGGGGTTGGCTGCAGTTTTACTCTTCCTAAAATTTGTAAGGGAAGGGAAGGTAAGGAAAAGGGAAGGTAGTTTAACTTTTAGGTTTAGTTTTAAGGCTTTTGGGTTTGAGTTTAAACTGTTTCTTTTTATTGTTGCTTTTTTTGCTTTAGCTAACTTTAGTTATGCCTTCTTTCTTTTGAAGGCAAAAGAGATTGGTGTGACTGTTTATTTTGCTCCTTTACTTTACATGGTCTTTAATCTTACCTATGCTTTGTTTGCGTTTCCGGTAGGAAACTTGGCTGATAGAATTGGGAAAAAGGTAGTGTTGGGTATTGGATACATGATTTTTGGGTTAACATGCTTGGGG
This sequence comes from uncultured Candidatus Bathyarchaeia archaeon, assembly GCA_964573765.1. Taxonomy (GTDB): domain Archaea; phylum Thermoproteota; class Bathyarchaeia; order Hecatellales; family Hecatellaceae; genus CAZNLG01. The sequence goes on from CAZNLG010000076.1 coordinate 1,722, forward strand.
TTTATAAAGGCTGTTTCTTTAGTTCAAGCAGTTTTTCTGTTTGTTTTGTATGGAGTATTTTTTGCAACCGTGGATACTGTACAAAGAGCAATAGTTCCAGATTTGGTTTCACCTGAAATACGAGGGTCTGCTTTTGGAGTTTATCACACAATTATGGGTGGGGTTACTTTACCAGCAAGTCTTATTGCAGGAACATTATGGCAATTCTACGGTTCAGATTTACCGTTTATCTTTGGGGCTACTATAGGGTTTATCTCAACTATTCTTCTTTTCATATTTATGCGTGAAACTAGGTAGGTTTTAAATGTACTATGTACATACATCGTATCGTAATACTTATATACGATGTATGTACATAGATCATACGACGTGGAAAGCATGGTTAAACTAAGATTTAAGGTTAGGGGTATAGAAGTCGAATGTGAAGGTAGTGTTGAAGAGATAGATAAAATAATTTCAGGATTGATTGGTGGAAACTATGAAGAAGTAAGCTTGGAAAGAGAAGAAGTTAGTATTAAGGAAAAAATTCCAACTCAAGAAACATTGATCAACTATATAGTTTCTAAACCTAATTTTGAGCATAATATCTTCGAAATTCAGGACCACTTTTTTGGTAGACGATTTGGTTCTCATGGTCCGGATGCAAAGAAGTATAATGCATTGTACAGGAGACTGGTAAGGGTTCGAGGAAAGATCGAGAAAGAACATGGAGGAAAATTTTTGAGTGAATGGGATCAAACACCGGAAGGAGAACTTTACAAAATATTCAGGTTTACAAAAGATCGTGAAGAAAAAGGTGAGAATTAACGTAAGGGGGGAACTTCTTGTTTAGCTCAGCCTTGAAAGAAATTCAGGAGAGGTGTGTTAAGTCTTTTTTGGATGTTATTATTGCTTCTATTTTGATGGAGAAGGCTTCTTGGGGATACGAAATCATAGCAAACATCCACGAAAAACTACACATCCTCCTCAGCCCAGGAGTAATCTATCCTGTTTTATATTCGATGGAAAAGAGAGGTTTAATAAAAAAGTATGAAGAATCTAGGAAAAAATTTTACATGATCACAAAAGAAGGATTGATATGGCTTAACGAAATGTTGGATGCATCCAAACGGATATATGATGTGATAACTGTTTTTAAAACAAGAGAAAAAGAAAAGTCTTCAGAAAATTTTTCAACAATTACCGTTCCCAATGAAACAAGGAAACGTGGTACATCGCTAAGTTAAATTAGGTTACTTAAGAAGAAAGATTTTTTCATTGTTTGGTTAGTTTTAGTTTTTTGTAGGGTTGGAAAATGTTTTTGATTTTTGGTATTAAATTTGGGTGATGTTTTAAGAAATATTTTGCACATTCAATTTCTTCTAAACTTCTTTTCTTTACAAATTGGCTGGTAGGGTCTTCTTTTAGGTAGGCAGCAAGGTTTAATATATCCTTGAGTTTTCGAGAAGCTTCCTTGATTTCTTCGGGGGTTGAGGATGCCAACCAGTTTGTGGGGCAGACTTGTAAACCAATCCAATAATGTCTTCTGGAGGGAAGCCAAGTTCACATGCAATTTCTTTAACCGTTGGAAATCTGAGAAGCTTACGTTTTAAATGTTTTATTGTGTTAACGACTAATTCTTCTTCAACCTTAAGCAGATGTTTATGTTTTGGTAAAGCATACCAACTTACCCATTTTTTACATTTACCGTTTCTTCGAGGAACACAAATGATTTTTTGTTCGTCTTCAAGCTCGTTTAAAGTGTTTTGAAGCTTTTTTTGACTCATTATTTTTGGACAGATAAGCTTTATAAGAGCGGCTCTTGGTAGAGGACCGTTTTCCAGAATCTTTAAAACCACTTCTTCGTAGAGAGACATTTTTACACACTGGGTACAAGAAAATTACCACTGTAGTCTATTTGAAGCAGAGATATATGGATTATTCAAATCCAAGAATAGGAGGTGAAAACAACGAACGAAAGAAAGGTTGCGTTTATAATTTTGTTTCAAAAGGGATTGGTGAAAAAAGCTGAGCAAGAATTAGAAGAAATCGTAGAAAGAACCAAACAAGCTAAATATTGGAAACATCATAGAACGGTTGTGGTAGACCAATGTTAAGAAAAAACTTTCCACTCTACATTAACAGTTAGTTTTTGTTTGAACGTAAACTTTTTTGAACAACATGGTCCTAATTCAACTTTCTATTTTTTATCCAAACCATATCAAAAAAATGAGTAACACTTTAATTGCTAATTTTGATACATTTTGTAAGAGCGAAACTAAAAATGAGAAAACATAAAGTTGCATTTATAATACTGATGCATGAAGAGTCTGAAGAAAAATTGGAGAAAGGTAGAGAAGAATTGAACAAGGTGATAAAAGGAATGAAAGAATTAAAATACTGGAAATACAGTTCAACGGTTATCGTAAGTCAGTAATCCAAGGATTCTCACACTAGAGAAATCAGTCGATGGATAAGGAAGATGAATAAAATTTAAATAAAAAATTCTGGGTCAACCTTTTAAGTTTGTTCTGTTTTTTCAGTGGGACATGCCTTGGGTGATAGTTTGGGAAGTATGGAGGTTAGCATGGATAACTCAAGATTCATAAAACCTTCTTTTTATGCTAAGCTTGTAAAGACTTTAAAGAATTTGCTCTCAACAATCCCCACTACTCTTATACGTTAAGGAAGCCTTGAAGAAAACCCTAATGAAGTGTTGGTTGAAGAACTTAAAATTCAACTTGAAAAAATAGTGAAAAACTTTAGCAGGAATATTAAGAGAAACTAGATTTTTACCTCTAACAACAAAAATTTTAGATGAACCGTTATTCTGGGTTAAGTAACAAGTTTGTTGTTTTTACGTTCAAGGGTTTCTGCTTCACGTCTTAGTTCGAAGAATGCGATTAGATCATATGCTTGTCTGGAAGCTTTTAACATTTCTCGACACCATTTCATACCTTTGTCTGTTAACGAATAGAACCTTCTTCTACCATTACCTTCGTCTTTTACACTTTGGATTAAACCTTGTCTTTCCATTGAGTATAAAACTTGGTATACTGGACCTGGGCTGAGGAGGATGTGTAGTTTTTCGTGGATGTTTGCTATGATTTCGTATCCCCAAGAAGCCTTCTCCATCAAAATAGAAGCAATAATAACATCCAAAAAAGACTTAACACACCTCTCCCTAACTTCTCTTGTTTCATCATACAAGGCTAAAACACCCTTTTCTTGTTAGGGAAATTTTTCTCGAAATGTTTCAAAATGTGAAAACCATAAAAATAAATTATTCAGAATTAAGATTTAGTTCGGATTAGAACTGGAACAAGCATCGATTCAAAATTAAAAACTATTCAACCTTTTTAGGATGGCTAAAGCTTCTTCTAGGTCTTTTGGAGTATTTACATTAAAAAAGGTTAAAAGGTCTAAATCAACCTTCTTAATCTGGTTTACTGGTATATAGACTACTCTTTTCAGTCGAGTGATTACTTCAAAAAGAGAAAGTTTGTTGTTTCTTAAAGCATCTTCAGCAGAAGAGATAAAAGAAGTTTTTTTGTAAACAGCATGAAGAGGCTCCTTAAATCCGTTTGGCCATAAAGGAATAGCTGAATCTGCATGAACCCTTTCAATTTCCTTAAAAAGGACCTTTAAAGCTTCAGGATTTAGGAAAGGAATGTCACAGGAAAGAGCGGCTATGTAGGTTGCTTCTAGTTTTTTCATACCAGTTAGAAGTCCAACAACAGGACCTTTACCTTCAAGTTCGTCTTTCCAAATGGGTATAAAGGAAGGGATTACCTTTCTAAACATGTTTTGGTCGTAGTTTTTACCGATGACCACTCCAATATTTGTTGAAACTTTTAAGGCTTTGTCTACCACGTAGGTGATAAGTGGTTTGTTGTTTAAATTTACTAAAGCCTTAACAATTTTACCCATTCTTAAGCCGCTTCCACCAGCTAAAATTATAATTCCTTCTCTTTCCAAAATCACCAGCCGAAACCATATTTTTCAAAAAAGTATTTTTGGTTTGTTTGTTTTTAAGGTTATTCTATGGTGTAAACAAC
>CAZNLG010000077.1:0-5713 GCA_964573765.1 uncultured Candidatus Bathyarchaeia archaeon
GTTTTCTTATCTTGAACACCTTCTGAAGTTACTAGGGAAAAGCTATGAAGTTTAAACAAAATTTTTCTGATATCACTTAGCTTTATGTTTGTTGCTTTTGCTAGCTCTTCTTCTGTTAATTTTCCTTTCTTTTTCAGTTCTTCAACTATTTTTATCGCTTCTTCTCCGCCTATTTTCAGAGCTACCTTCTGAAGTAATCTGTCTTCCATGGAAACCGTTGTGCTGTGCAAAACACTTTCTAAAAGTATTTAGGTAAATGGAAACTAATAACTCTGCCGCATAAAAAATATATCTATTCTATTTGTTTCCATGTTATCCTAGATTTTTCATGAAAAAGTTTTAGGTTTATCCCAGTCTGAAAATACACCGATTCTTGTTACGGGTATTTCAGTAAAAAATTCAAAAAGAGATGCAAGTCTTGCTTTTACACAGTCAACACAATCTATAGCAATCATATCTACCATTTGGTAAAGAGCATCAAATTTTCCTATGTAGTATCCAAACTGAGCCTTGATGAAAAGGGAAACAAACCTTATGATGTAGGGGGAAGATGCTTCAACAGGTTCAAGTTCTCCTCCTCTACAAAGATGTTGTGGAACAGCTCCTTCTGCATGGATAAGCTCATCCGGAACATAACTACCAATTACACCGACCACTTTAACACCTGATTTTTTTAGTTTTTTAATTCAGAAACTCTTTCTCTTGCAAGTTTTGCTAGTCTATCCAAGAATTTTGTCAATAAGTTACACCAAAAGTAATTTAGTTGTAGTCTTCATTTATTTTTTGGTTTCTAGTTGGCTTAAACTTTATAAAACGATGAATGTTAGACTTCTCTATACTGGCATGATAAAGGAGCTAAAAAGATGGTTAAAGATTCTTCTAATCAGATAACGATAGATGAATTTAAAAAAGTGGATTTAAGAGTTGGAAAAGTTTTGAAAGCCTACAAACTTCCAACAGCCACAAAACTACTTGTGTTTGAAGTTGACGTTGGGAATGAAGTTAGAAAAGTGGTTGCAGGACTTGCTGAATATTATTCTCCAGAATATTTTGTTGGTAAAAGTGTTGTGGTTGTGGTAAATCTTGCCCCAAAAAAGATACGTGGAATCGAATCTCAGGGAATGGTTCTTGCAGCTGTGGACGATAAACCTTACCTACTCACAGTTGATGGGGAAGTCAAACCTGGAACAAGAATAACTTAGGTTGAACTCTTTTAAGGGTGAACCTAAACATTCCCTTTTGAGGTTAAATTGGTTAGGGTTGTTGTTCTTCGTTGGGGACATAGACCTAGAGACTACAGGTTAACTTCTCATCTAGCCTTGACTGCACGTGCTTTAGGTGCTGAAGGGATGATTTTGGCTGACGTAAAAGATGAGAGTATCAAAAAAACAGTTGAAAAGGTTGTGGATAGATGGGGTGGACCTTTCTTTTTTGAAATGGGAATACCTTGGAAGGAAGTGGTAAAAAAATGGAAGAATGAAGGTGGGATAGTAGTTCATCTTACGGCTTATGGTGAAAACATTGAAAACAGTAATGTAATGGATAGAATAAGAAAAACTGGGAAAGATATTTTAGTTATTGTTGGAAGTCAAAAAGTTCCCTCAGTATTTTTCTCAGAAGAAGTTTCAGACTTTAACGTTGCCATTGGAAATCAACCACACTCGGAATGTGCAAGTTTAGCAGTTTTTCTTGATAGATATTTTGAAGGAAAAGAATTGGTAAAAGAATTTAAAAACGCAAAACTTAAAATCGACCCTCTTCCAAGAGGAAAAAAAGTCATTAGATTAGGATAGGTTACTTAAACTTTTACAACTTCAATCATTCGTCCACCAAGGTTTTCAATACGGCTTCTAATTTTATCCATCAGATGGTCTACCGAAGAAACTTCGATAAAAACATGGTTTTTTTCAAAATCTTGATTTAACACCGTTGAAAATTTCCTAATCTTTGAAATTAAAGATAAAGACTTTGAATTTAAAGGTAGTTCAAATGAAGCTTTCACAAAGTTTTTTAGGTTCGTTGAAACTATCTCCATAAGTTTTTCGATGTTTATCTTTTTAAGAGCACTAATGGGAATGATATTTGAAACATCTTCTCTAAGACTGTTAACCGTTTCGGTTATCTTAGAGTCATCTACAAGGTCTATTTTGTTTAGTGCAACAATGATGGGTGTTGAAGTTACACCAATTTCTCTTAACGTGTCTAAACAACACTTTAGTTTTCTTTTAACTTCAACAAGATTTTCACTACAATCTACAACTAAGATGATCAAGTCAGAGAAAACTGTTTCTTCTAAGGTGGACCTAAACGCTTCAACCAATGTAACGGGAAGACCGTCTATAAAACCAACAGTATCTACAAGTAATGCTTTCTTCCCGTTAAAATTAACCATGGATAATTTAGTTGAGAGAGTGGTAAAAAGTTCTCCCGTAACTCTAACGTTTTCACCTGTAAGGGTATTAAATAGGGTGCTCTTACCAGCCGCTGTGTAACCACTTAAAGAAACCGTTGGAAAACCCATGTTAACTCTTAGGGAACGTTTTATCCTTTTTTCAGCTCTGATTTTTTGAAGTTCTTTCTCGATACGAACCATCCTTCTTTTTAACGCTTCATGATAAACATTTACTTCATATTTTCCAAGTCCGTGAAAACCGGGTTGTTCACCAAGTTTAGCTAGACGAACCTTTTCTTTAGCTCTGGCTAGCTCATAACGTAGCTTTGCAAGTTCTATTTGAAGTTTTGCTTCTCTTGTTGAAGCATGACTACTAAAAACTTCTAAGATAAGTTGAAACTTACTTACAACTTCAACACCTGTTTTCTTAGCAAGGTTATAAGCTTGAACAGGTTTTAAATCATTTTCAAAAATTACTTTTTCCGCACCAGTTTCTTTAACGATCTTTGCAAGTTCTTCTACCTTTCCACTTCCTATCTGGTACTTGGAACTTGGAATCCGAACCTGCTCTAAGCTACCAACTACTTCGTATCCTACAGTTTCAGCTAAACTTTTAAGTTCATGAAGAAGACTTCTTTCTCCAGGAAGTCTACGTTCAACCAGTATGACTTTCAGACTTTCCACCTTTTTTGGTTTGTTCGTTAAAATTTAAAAGGTCACCTATGGTTAAACCATGATTTTTTGGTGGAGAGATATTAACATTAACTACTGGGAGTTCCTTCGTTACAAGTTTAACACCTAACACATGTTCCAGTTTTCTTACCACAGTAAGATTTGGAATGACCTTTTCGGTTTCAATCTTACCTATAAAAGAAGCTTTTTCCCCGATTTTTGACGCTAAATCTTCCTGAGTCCAACCACGTTTCTCTCTTTCCATTTTAACTTTTAATCCGTAACCTTCAACCAACATAAAGTCTTCATCCAACACGGATTTTACAGTTTTAGGTGAAGGTTTCCCTAACGGTTTAGGTATGGAAACTGTTGGTTTCTCAAACTCCCAACTTATACTACTGTGTTTTGCACATTCTTCACATACCATAAGTTTAGCTCTTTCAACAATGATTTTACGGGGTTTACCTTGAATCGTTTTACCACAAATTTCACAACGCATATACCCAACCTTCAAAGTTAGAAGTAAAAACAAAATTTTTAAGGTTATCTTTGGTTGTCAGATTTTTCCACCCCATGCCGGACTTTTACGGCGATTCCCCTTTTAAAAGCTAACATTTCTCTTCCACTTAACACAGCTTTTCCCACAGCTATGACTTGGTCATTTTCATTTACAACAGCAACTTCATCCATAGGTCTTATTTCCTTGTCGACATTTTTAACATGTTTAGCAAAAACGTTTTTACCCTTCCTAACAAACTCTTCAGCTTCTTTTGTAACAACAACCCTAAATTTGGGGTATTTAAAAGTTTTAAGAAGTCTTTTAAACCCTTCAATAGTTAAACTAAAATTTCCAACTGTAGGTCTAAGGGTTGCAACCAATTTCTTTTCAACATAGATTTCCTTAACTCTACCAGTCCTACCTGAGAATTTTACTTCTATGTTGTCTGGGAAAAGTGTTTTTCCAGCATCTTTACCAAACTGGTAATCTGCTATACACCTAACTTTTTGGAGAACATCGTTTTTCATGAATTTTTCAACCATCATTGACTGGTAAAGATTCAAATGGTTGGATAAGCTAAAAAAGTATTTGTTAACATTTATGATTTTTGATGAGGTGTCCTTTTGGAAGACAAGTTTTTAACTGGAAGACTGGAAAAGAAACTTACAAAGGAAGCTTTAGAGTTTCTTGTTTTGGATGATATTGAATGGGATAGTAAAATAATCGAAGAAGACATTACCGGAAACGAAGCACATACTCTTATGTTATGGAAAACCGGAATAATTTCTAAACAAGAAGCTAAAAAGATTCTTGGTGCTCTAGAAAAAGTCCGAGACCTACATCGGGAAGGAAAATTTAAACTTAAACCTGAATTTGAAGATGTCCATCTAAACGTGGAAAAATTTGTTATAGATGAAGTGGGGATGGAGATAGGTGGAAAACTTCATACTGGAAGAAGTCGAAACGACCAAATTATCTTAGATTTAAGGTTACGTTTAAGAAAGGAGATAAACGAAATTTTGGTTCTTCTTGCTAAAGTTATACGAACCTTTCTTAGTCTAGCCGAAGAACATTTAGAAACAGTTATGCCTGGTTATACTCATCTTCAACATGCTCAACCGATAACCTTAGCTCACTGGTTTACAGCTTACGTGGAGATGTTTCTGAGAGATTTTGAGAGAATTGAAAAAACCTACCAATTTGTTAATTTAAATCCGTTGGGTGCTTGTGCACTTGCCGGAACAAGTTGGCCGATCAGTAGAGAAGAAACGGCTAACTTGCTTGGTTTTGATGGAATTCAGGAAAACTCTTTGGATGTAGTTACTTCAAGGGGAGAAGAATTAGCTGAGTTGTTAGCAAATCTTTCGATTCTTATGGTTCATCTTAGTAGGCTTTCAGAAGACCTGATACTTTGGACAACCTATGAGTTTGGGATGGTTACATTTGATGATTCTTATGCAATGACTAGTAGTATAATGCCTCAGAAAAAAAATCCTGATGTTGTAGAGCTTCTTCGTGGAAAAACTTCTATGGTTATTTCTCAGCTTTTGCTTTCTCTTTGTTTGATGAAAGGTTTACCTTCAGGATACCTTAAAGACCTACAAGAGACAAAACCAGCTGTTTTTAAAGTAACAGAAACAGTAAAACGTTCTCTTCAAGTGGTTAATGGGTTGGTTTCAACCTTAAAGATAAATAAACAAAGAATGTTCGAGTTAGCTGTATGCAATTTTTCAACAGCAACAGACCTTGCAGACTTCTTAACAAGAAAAACTGGAATACCATTTAGAGTTTCACATAGTATCGTAGGAACCTTGGTTAGAAACGCCTTCAAAGAAAGAAAAAAAGCTACAGAAGTTAACATTGAAGATTTAAAAAAAGCTTCAAAAGAAGTTATTGGAAAGGAAATCTCTGTTTCAGAAGAAGAACTTAAAAAAGTTTTAAACCAAACCACAAGCATCAAACTAAAAAAGTCGTTGGGAAGTCCCAATCCAAGTGAAGTTTCAAAAATAATCGAGAAAAACAGGAAAAAGATAGAAGAAAAAGAAAAAAATCTTCAGGCAAGGATAAACAAACTACTTAAGGCTGAAGAAAAACTTCAGTCGATTATAAAAGAAGTTCTTAAAAGCTAATCCTAGTTTGGAAGGTTAATG
>CAZNLG010000078.1:0-3222 GCA_964573765.1 uncultured Candidatus Bathyarchaeia archaeon
GCTTTATAGGTGCAAGGATGGGTCGTCCGGAGAAAGCTAATGAAAGAAAGATGAAGCCTCCTGTTCATGTACTTTTTCCGGTTGGTTTAGCCGGAGGGTCTCAACGTAACCTTGTTGAAGCTACAAAAGAAGTTATCGATGTTGAAATTGTTAAACGTAGATGTCCAAATTGTGGTAAATACACAATTGAACCGGTATGTTCAACTTGTAGTTTAAGAACCATTGTGGAAGGTATCTGTCCCAATTGTGGAAAACAGGTAAATGAAGCTGAAAAAATCTGTTCACGATGTAAAACTGAAATAAAGTTTTATGATAGACAAATTATTGATTTAAAAAGCCTCTTGGAACATGCATGTAAAAGGTTAGGATTAAGTTTTCCAAATCTTCTTAAGGGTGTTAAAGGTTTAACCAATGAAAAAAAGATTCCAGAACCTTTGGAGAAGGGCTTGTTGAGAGCAAAATACAATCTTACAGTTTTTAAGGATGGTACCATAAGGTATGACCTCACAAATGCACCCCTTACCCATTTTAAACCATCCGAGATAGATGTTCCGGTTAAAAAGCTTTGGGAGTTGGGTTATAGAGAAGACCGTTTTGGAAATCCTCTCCTTAACCCTGAACAGCTTTGTGAGCTTAAGGTTCAAGATATAATCATTCCTGAAAAATGTGCTGATTATCTTGTTCAGGTAGCTAACTTTATCGATGAACTTTTGGAGAAGTTTTACAAACTTCCAAGATTTTACAAGGTTAAAGACCGGTATGATTTGGTTGGACATTTGGTTATCGGTTTATCTCCCCATACTTCCAACGGTGTTCTTGGGAGGATCATTGGTTTTTCAAAGCTAAACGTTTGTTATGCCCATCCACTTTGGATTTCCGCCAAAAGAAGAGATTGTGATGGGGATGAAGATGCTTTAATGCTTGCTTTAGATGTTTTCTTGAATTTTTCAAGAGAATATTTACCAGCTCAGATAGGAGGAATCATGGATACACCGCTTCTTTTAACTCCAATAGTTAATCCTTTTGAAGTTGATGACCAAGTTTGGTCTTTAGACTTATGTAACCTTTATCCGTTAGAGTTTTACCGTAAGACGGAAGAAGCGGTTCCTCCAAGACATATCATGAAGCTTTTTGATATGGTTATGTTTAGACTTGGAAAACCTGAACAATATGAAGGTTACGGTTTTATGCATGATGTTTCCAACATAAATATTGGTGTAAGGGAAAACACCTACAAAAAGCTTGAAACAATGATGGAGAAACTTCAAAGTCAGATGTTTCTGATGGATAAAATTGAAGGTGTCGACAGTAAAGAAGTGGCAAAAAAGGTTCTTAACGTACATTTTATGAGAGATATCGTCGGAAATCTAAAAGGTTTTGCAACTCAATCCTTTAGATGTAAAAAGTGTAACCAAAAATATCGACGTATCCCCCTAAAAGGACGGTGCCTAAAATGTGGTGGTGAACTTTCCTTAACAGTCTACAAAGGGACTGTTCAGAAGTACCTAGAAGCGGTTGAATGGCTTGCAAACCTTTATGACCTTGAAAAGTATTATAAGCAAAGAATAGAGCTTGTTTCAGATGAAATAGATATGGTTTTTGCAGAATCAACTTTAAACGAAAAGAAAAGAAAATCATTAATTGATTTTATGTAAACATTTTGTGAAGAAACTTGTCTAAAGCGGAGTTTCATCCAAACGCATACATCCCTTTTATGAGAAATAAAAAGACTGGTTTGAAAACTAGAAGTCTAATTTTAAACGTTTTGACTGAAAAACCACTTACATTAAGGGATTTACGTCATAAAACAGGGTTAAAACCTTCTGTGCTGGGGTATCATCTTAAGCTTTTAGAAAAACACAATCTAATTCGTAAAAAAAATCTCTCGAAAAGAAAAGTAATGGTTGAAGAGACCGGTTCAGGTCAGAAGATGATCAAAAACTTTTTGGAAGGTTGATTGTTGATGAAGCTAAAAATAGCTATGGTTCAGTTTGCACGGGGAGAAGACAAACAAAAAAACATACTTAGAATGCAGGGGATTCTTAAAGGGATCCAAGGGCCAAGAATTGTATGTTTACCTGAAGCTTGGGTTGGGAAAGCTTTGATTCTTGAAAAAGAAGAAGTTGATTTTCTTCTCTCAAGTTTTGGTGAAATTGCACTTAGGAATGGTTTTTACCTTTTTTTGGGTGGTTTTTTTGTTAAGAGAGAAGTAAAAGTAGTATCAACCTGTTACCTGATAAACGATAAAGGAGAAGTTGTAGGTTTTTCTGATAAGCTTTTTCCTTCAGCTGCTGTTGAAGAAAGAGCCTTTTCAGATTTTGGTGAAACTCTGAATGTCTTTTCGGTAGACAATGTAAAACTTGGGGTAGTTGTTTGTGTTGATGCTATGTATCCTGAAATTGTAAGAAGCTTAGCCCTAAAAGATGTAAAAGTTATTTTTAATCCTGCAAACATACCAGAAAGCAGAATTGAATTTTGGAAGTGTATAGGTGTAACAAGAGCAGCTGAAAACACCGTGTACTATGTTTTTGTTAACAATACCTTTACAACCTATCCGGATGGACGTACCGTTATGGGTAAAAGTTTTGTAGCTTCACCTTACGGAGAAATAATTTTTCAGGCAGACAGTTCTGAGAAAGTTTTTCAGGTTGAGTTAGATTTATCGTTTATAGGTAATGTTAGGAAGAGATGGCCTTATTTAGCGGATATAAAAACACGTTGGAAAAATTTTTAGATGTTATCTTCATTTGTTTAACTGTAATTCCCAAATTTCGGAAGTAGTTAAATCAACATCTAAACACGTAGACCTTAGAAAATTAAGTAAGTCTTCAGAGACCGCAGTTTCTTTTGGCATCGTTTCCTTGTATCTTCTGTATTTTATTGCTATGACACCATCAAGGTGTTCACGAAAAACTTTAACACTTTCCTTAACTGAAGCTTCATCTATACTTTCCAACCCAAACAAAACATAAGCAACAAACAGAATTTTATCTTTAAGTTTTTTTCTAACGCTCTCTCTTAACCTATAAACTTCTTTGATTTGTAGGTCGGGTATACCTTTGTTGAGTTTGTTTCTTACTTCCTGAAACACGGATTCAAAACCCATCCGTACAACCAAACGTTTTGGGCTTAAAAGTTCGTAAGTTTTTAATAGAGAATTTTCGGAGAGAAATTCAGGTCTTGTTTCAATTTCAACTGAAAGATTTTTTGTTAGTTCAGAGA
>CAZNLG010000078.1:3232-5665 GCA_964573765.1 uncultured Candidatus Bathyarchaeia archaeon
CAGTTATCCTTCTAAGGGTTTTATCATACCATACACCAATCATCCAGTTTAACCGCTCCGTCTAACAATTTTGAGCAACATTTTACACAAATTTCTCAGGTTTTTTGGAGTGACCAAAATAAGGTCTTCATCATCATATATTCCAAGTGAGACTTTTTCTATCTGTGACTTTGGAATTTTTTGGGAAGGTAAAGACAAGTTTGGTATTTCTATCTTTAAAGCTTTCTCAACAATCCTAACTGCTCTGTAACTATCTGAATCCCATCGAAGATAACATGCAAAGTTCTCATAGTAGTCTCTAAAGGTTTGAATGTACTCTTTTAACCTTTCAGCTAAAACTTTAGAATAAACCTTTTTTATCGGTTTATTTTCAAACTTAGGGTTCCAGTCATAACTACAGAAAGGATAGTATTCTTCAAGTTCTCGAGGAACTACCCCCACATTTGAAACAATAACCTGATGGATGGCTTCGTATGTTTTCCCAATCTTTCTTAATGCTTCCAAAATTTTGTAATGAATAAAAGACTGAGAATACGGTTTACCGTATGAACAAACCATAAACAAACAAACCTTATAATTCTGTTTTGGTCGATATTCTTTGAGAACTTTTTTAAAAGCTTCATCAAAGAAAGGATGATTTAAAAAATATTCACCAACTCCCCGAAGAAAAGTTTTTCCATCTCCCGCCCAAACTAAATCTTTACCGTCCCAAATAACATCCATGGTCAAGATTAGCCCCCTTAACTACGCTATACCAAAACACTTAATTGTTACTTACTATCTGTTGAAGAAAAAGGCTACACTACAGAAGACGTTTTTGAAGTAACAGCTCAGCTAAGCGGGGATCTTCAAAGAAAACTTTCTCAAGAGTCTTCACCGGAACGTTTATCCTAATCCTTTTTGTCCGACCATAACGTCCTAGGTTTGCTATCTGAGTATTGATGACGCCGAGCATCGAAAGCTCATTTAAAAGCCCTCCCACTCTTCTTTGAGTTAAAACTTCAACTCCAATTTTTTTACAAAGATTCTTGTAGAAATCATAGAGTCGACCTGTAGTGATTTCTTGGTTTACACCTTCAATGTATAAGACATACAGAAGCATCTTTGAATGTAAGGGAAGAGAACTTAAAACTTCAAAAACATTGTCATGTTCAATTTTTCTTTGAGCTTCTCTAACATGTTCTTCAGTTACAATTTTTGCACCACTTCTTTCAGCAATTTCACCAGCAACCCTGACAAGGTCAAGTGCTCTTCTTGCATCTCCATGTTCAGCAGCTGCAAGTGCAGCACAAAGATTTAGGGTTGAATCTGGAAAGCTCCCCGGATAAAACGCTAATTTTACCCTTTGAAGTAATATGTCTCTTATTTGTTCAGCTGTGTAGGGTTTAAAAACGATCTCTTCTTCACTTAAACTACTAAGAACTCTTGGGTCAAGCATATCTTTGAAATAAAGGTCGTTGGATATTCCCACCACGGTAAGTCTGCTACGTTTAAGGTCTTCATTTATTCTTGTAAGAGCATATAGCATACCATCACCATAATTTCTGACAAGAACATCAACTTCATCTAAGGCAACAATAAATGGGGAACCTAAGTTTTCAAGAGAAAGTTTGAATCTTTTTAAAACTTCTGCTGTCGCCAAACCAGTAAATGGAATTCTGACACCGATAGTTGAACACATCGCTGAAAGAGTACGATACTCTGTTCCAACCGTTCTACAGTTTATGTAGCAAACATACACCCTTCTGGATAAGGTTAAACTTTTCTTCCAAAGTCTGTCTAAAACATACCGTGTAACAGCAGTTTTACCTGTACCTGTTTTTCCGTACACAAAAAGATTTGAACATTTTAAATTCTTTAGTGAAGGGGCAAGAACTTCACCGAAACGAAGCATCTCATCTTCACGATGGGGAAGTTCATCCGGTATAAAGTCATGTCTAAGGACTTCATGGTTTAGGAAGATTGATGATTCCTTTACAAGTCTTTCAAAAAGGCTTTCAAGTTTATCCACTGACAAAAATCAACGCACCTTCGGTGTGTGAGTAACTCTAAGAAGGGAAAAATAAAATGTTTTATACAAAAACTATGAGAACAAACACAAATGATTAAGACAGATCATCCCGATCAAAGTTTCATGGAAAACTTCCATGAAAAGTTCTTTTTTCTCTTAACCAAAAATTTTCAGGTCCGAAAATTTTTGAAAACTAAAATTTTTGCTGATTAGGTTTTTAAAAAATGTTGAAAAAGGTTTTCAGGAACATTCTGTTTTTTATACCATTATGTCATAGAGGGTACTTACTTCAGGATATAGGTCCTTCAGAAAGATGTTTGTCTTTATTTTACTAAACTCTTCATGTACATTTCTCAAAAACAAAAACGCTTTTTTAGGATTCTTCTTGAAAAAAGCTTTCAACATAAGATAGGTTGTGTAAT
>CAZNLG010000079.1:0-5473 GCA_964573765.1 uncultured Candidatus Bathyarchaeia archaeon
AATTTAAATGCTCTGATGAATTTTTTATACTGGCTTAAAAATAAGATTATGGGTGAAAAAGGGTAGCTTCAAAATCAAGGAGAAAGACGACAGTTGGTTATGGAAATCGTTAATAAGATTCTTGAAGGAGATAGAAGGACCATTGCAAGACTCATAACACTTGTGGAAGATGAAGAACCAAGTGTCATGGAAATTTTAAGACAACTCTACAGGTATGTTGGAAAAGCTCATGTAATAGGGGTTACAGGACCACCAGGAGTGGGAAAAAGTTGTTTAGTAGACAGACTGATCGGGGAATACAGGAAGTTAGGTAAGTCTGTTGGTGTTTTAGCTGTAGACCCTACAAGCCCCTTTACAGGTGGAGCGATTTTAGGTGACAGGATAAGGATGAAGAACCACAGTCTTGATAAGGATGTTTTTATTCGGAGTATGGGTAGTCGAGGTTCACTTGGTGGATTATCTAAGGCTACCGGTAACGCTATAAAAATTCTTGATGCTGCAGGAAAAGATGTTATCATTGTTGAGACAATAGGTATAGGTCAAACTCAAACTGACATTATAAAACATGCTCATACCATTGTTGTTGTTTTAATGCCCAAGATGGGGGATGAAATTCAAGCTATGAAGACTGGTATTCATGAGATCGGAGATATATTTGTAGTTAACAAGGCAGACCAAGAAAATGCTGACAAAACAGTTCTGGAACTTGAAGATACACTTGACCTAAAACATAAGGAAAAAGATTCTTCTGAATGGAAAAAACCGGTTTTAAAGACCATCGCAACAATAGGTGAAGGTATCCCGGAGCTTATCAAGAAGATAGAAGAACATAAGGAATACTTAGTAAAATCAAACATTCTGGAAAAGCATAGATTAAAAAGAATCGAAGAAGAAATTTTAGACTTGGTTTTAACCAAAATTCAAACACATATACTAAGAAGTCTTGTTCAAACAGATGAGTTTAAAGTTTTGGTTCAAGAAACTGCAAAAGGTGAAACTGACCCACTTTCTGCAGCTGACAGAATACTTAAGAAAGTTCTCCAAAAATTCTAGGTTAGGTTAAGTTGAAACTTAAAAATGGTTTAATAGTTTTACTTGTTTTTATTTTCTGTCTTATCTTACTGGTTTGTGTTTTTACGGATTTTTCTTCTGAAAAAACACAGCTATATGTGGGTCAAAAAACTAGAGCTGAAGCTTTAAACATGAAACATATGTTGGATGTACCTTTTGTTTCTCAGAAACCTTGGTATTGTTCTGAAGCTTCAGCAAGCATGGTTTTACAGTACTATGGATATAATGTAAGTCAAGACTATGTTCATGACCAAGGCTATGACCGATTTGAAAACATGCTTCCATTTATTTCAAGATACGTTAAAAGTCATTATGATTCTCTCAGCTTGGAAGATTTAAAGAAAGAGATAGATAAAGGAAAACCTGTAATGATAAGAATTTTGATAGATGGTTATCTACATACGGTTGTTGTTGTGGGATACGATAAAAACTACATCTACATCCATGACCCAGCTGTGGGAGAATATCTTCAAACAAACCCTACAGGTCTGATAAAAGTCTGGGAACCTACGGGATTTCGTGCCATTGTACAAGACTAAAAAATGAAGGGAAAATCTGAGCTTTGAACCTTCATCATCTTTTTTCAGAATGTAGCGGTTTCTTCACCAAAACAATTAACAAGAAAACTGAATTTAAAGTTGACTGGTAACGATAAAAATTAAAGCTAAAACTGTTTAGTAGTAAGAAATAAAAACGAGGATACCTTTAGAAGGTGATAGTGTTCTACGGTAAGTGGTTGATTTGTTTACCGGATGTTATACAGCCTTAATAACCCCCATGAAGAAAAACCTTGAAGTAGACTATGAAGGACTGAAAAGTCTAGTTGAATTTCAGGTAGAACAAGGAGTTTCAGGAATTTTAGCCACCGGAACAACTGGTGAAAGCCCAACCTTAACTTGGGATGAACATGAGAAAGTTATACAAAAAGTTCATGAATATGTTAGTGGACGTTGTGTAACCATAGCTGGAACTGGAAGTAACAATACCGAAGAAGCCTTAAAAGCAGCAAAACATTCATGGGATTTTGGAGTAAAAAACATTCTACTTGTAGACCCATACTACAACGGACCAAGCTCCTTGGAGATACGAAGAGAGTACATAGAACCCATAGCAAAAAGTCTTCCAGAAGCCCAGATTATCCCTTATGTTATTCCTGGAAGAACTGGAACTCAACTTTTACCTCAAGACCTTGCAATTTTACATAAAACGTTACCAAACGTTAATGCTGTAAAGGAAGCAACCGGAAATCTTGAAAACATGAAGCTTACAAGAAAACTTTGTGGACCTGATTTTGACATACTTTCTGGTGATGATGATAAAACCTATGAAATGATTTTAGACCCAGCTATCAACGCTAGTGGAGTTATTTCTGTTACTTCAAACGTAGCACCAAAAGCTGTTCAACAGTTTATTGAAGCCTTAAGAAACAAAAACCTTCAAGAAGCAAACAAACTTTTAGAAGCACTCAAACCTTTGTTCCAAATTATCACGGTTAAGACTGAAGAAGAATCTGATGTAGGACTTGTTTCATGTAAAGCAAGAAACCCTCTACCTTACAAAACTTTAATGAACATTCTTGGTATACCAGCAGGTCCATGTAGACCACCTTTAGGTAAGCTTACCAAAAAAGCTTTAAATATTGTTCTAACTCAAGTAAAAAAAGTTTACGAGAAGAATCCTGAAATTTTACAGCCAATAGAGGCCTTTTTTGATGTTAGACTTGAAGAAAGACTGAACAATAAAAAGTATCTTGAAGGTTTGTATTATGAAAGGTATTAAGATTTGTGTTGCCGGTGCTACTGGTAGGATGGGTAGCACCCTGATAAAGGAAGCTTTAAACAGGGGATTCGAAATTGTAGGTGCTGTAGTTGCACCGGATGAAAAAACTGTAGGTAAAACTCTTACTGAACTTGGAATTGTAAGTTTAGACTTAAAGGTTGTTGGTGCCGACAGACTGAAAGAAGCCTTAAAAGATGCAGAAATCTACATTAGTTTTACTACACCTCAGGCTGAAGTTTCAAATATACCAGTTGTTGTTGAGCATGGAATAAAAATCGTTATGGGAACAACAGGTTTTAACGAAGAACAAAGAAAAATCGTTGAAGAAGCTGTTAAAGGAAAAGTTCCAGCATTTTTCTCACCAAATTTTTCTTTGGGTGTAAACATTCTTTTTAGGCTTATAGGTCAACTCTGTAAAATCCTTCCAGCCGACTATGATATCAGTATCATCGAAGCTCATCATAAGGGTAAAGCTGATGCACCCAGTGGAACAGCCGAAAAAATTGCAAACATAGTTTCAACATTTAGAGGTTACAAACAAAAAGTTTACGGAAGGACAGGAATCAGTAAACGAAAACCTGAAGAAATTGAAGTTTTATCGGTTAGGGGTGGAGGAATTCCCGGTATCCATGAATTGGTGGTTGCAGGTCAACATGAAATGATAAGAATTGAACATGTAGCTTTTTCTAGGAATGTTTTTGCACAAGGAGCATTGTATGCTGCTGAATGGTTGTACAAACAAAAAGAACCTAGGATATATACGATGGAAGATTTGCTTGAACAACCCTTGTAAATTTTTGTTTTTGGTGGTTTAATGAAGATTTCCGGTGTTTTTGAAGATAGGGATGGTATTCTTTATGTTGATGGTGTTTCAAGTTTAGATTTGGCTGAAAAATATGGAACCCCTCTCTATGTCTTAAGCGAAAAAAGGGTCAGGGAAAACTACAGAAAACTTTACAGAGTTTTAAGTAAAAAAAGTAAAAACATCAGAATCTATTATGCTGCAAAAGCAAACACGAGTCTTTCAGTTTTAAAGATTCTTAAAAGTGAAGGAGCATACCTTGACACTGTAAGTCCTGGAGAAGTTTATCTAGCTTTAAAAGCAGGTTTTGCTCCAGAAGAGATTCTTTTTACCGGGACAAGTGTTAAAAATGAAGAACTTACCTTTCTTCTAAACTTAGGAATACCGATAAACGTTGATTCTTTCTCCCAGTTTAAAAGAATTTTAAAAATTTCTACACCAAAATTTTTGTCTTTTAGAGTTAATCCTCAGGTTGAAGCTGGACATCATAAACATTGTATAACAGCAGGAAAAGATTCAAAGTTTGGTTTTTGGGAAACAGAAATTGTGGATGTTTACAGGGAAGCTTTAAAAGCTGGTGTGGAAAAATTTGGGATACATATGCATATTGGTTCGGGTATCTTAGAAGTTGAACCTTTTGTTTTGGCTGTGGAGAAACTTTTAAACATAGCTAGAAGAGTTCATGAAGAAACCGGAATAAATTTTGAGTTGATAAACATTGGTGGTGGGTTGGGTATCCCCTACAAACCGGATGAAAAGGAATTAGACTTAGACCTTTTCTCCGAGAAGGTTTTTGGTCTTCTAGATAACGGTGTAAAAGAGTATGGTTTGGGTAAACCTGCTCTATGTATAGAACCTGGAAGGTTTATTGTTGGGGATGCTGAAATTCTTCTAACAAAGGTAAATACTGTGAAAGTTACTCCCCACAAAAAATTTGTTGGGGTTGATGCTGGATTTAACATGCTTTTAAGACCGGTACTGTATGGTTCCTACCATCACATAGTTGTGGCTAATAAGTTAAACCATCCACCCGGTGAGACCTATGATGTGGTTGGACCTTTATGTGAGTCTGGTGATTTTCTAGCTAAAGATAGGAAACTACCAAGGATAGATGAAGGAGACCTATTAGCGGTGTTGAATGTTGGAGCCTATGGATATGTTATGAGTTCCCAGTACAATTCAAGACCTAGATGTGCTGAAGTTTTAGTTATG
This sequence comes from uncultured Candidatus Bathyarchaeia archaeon, assembly GCA_964573765.1. Taxonomy (GTDB): domain Archaea; phylum Thermoproteota; class Bathyarchaeia; order Hecatellales; family Hecatellaceae; genus CAZNLG01. Next base: position 4,865 of record CAZNLG010000079.1, read on the forward strand.
GAAGGAAAACATGAACTTATCAGGGAAGCTGAAACTTTAGAAAGCTTACTTACAGGACAAAAAATCGCAGAATGGTTAACCTAACCATCCATTGTTAGGGTGTTTGTTGTTGGTTGGTTTGGAGTTTTGGAAAATGCATGGACTTGGAAACGATTACATCATATTGGATAACAGAAAAAAACTTGTTAAGGAAGAAGAAAAGTCTGGTTTAGCTTTTAAGCTTTGTAAAAGAAAATTTTCTGTTGGAGCTGACGGTTTGATTTTTGTTGAAACTTCAACCATAGCTGATGTAAAAATGAGGATTTTTAATTCTGACGGTGGAGAAGCAGAAATGTGTGGTAATGGTATTCGATGTTTAGCAAAATACTGTTATGAGAAGGGTATCGTAAAAAAGAAAGAATTCAACATCGAAACCTTGGCTGGAATTAGAAAGGTTTGGTTGAATTTAAATGGAAGAGAAGTAAAATCTGTAAGGGTTGATATGGGAACTCCCAGATTTGAAAGAAAACATGTACCGATGGTTGGAGAAGGAACTTGTATAGATGAAGAATTGGAAGTGGCAGGAAAAAAATTTAGAGTAACATGTCTTTCACTTGGTAATCCTCATTG
>CAZNLG010000080.1:0-5456 GCA_964573765.1 uncultured Candidatus Bathyarchaeia archaeon
CCCAATGAGTTGAATGTAAATCTCTTGCTTCAAAGTTTGGTTGACTTCTACTTAAAGGTGATTGAAGTCTTCTTAAATGACTTAAAGTTGAAAGATAGTTTGTTCTGTCTAAAAGTTGGGTTACCCCAACTTTTCCTCTACCCCAATTTCCAGTGGCTAGGGCATGTTGAACTCTTTCGGTTATTATGCCTGGTCTTATGGCTGCATTTATAGCTCCAAAAGCTCCAGCTCTTTTTAGACTTGTTCTCTCAAGCTGATACTTCATGTCTTTACATAGGTTTCTAAAAACTATTCTGAAAAGGTCTGCAAGTAATTCTCCAGCTGGTCTAAGTCTTTTGTTTGCGTAATGGTCTTTGTCGTCTGGTTTACGTAAACCAAGTTTAAGCTCTATAAGACGGTTAACGATTTCTGCTAAGAAATATGCTTTTTTAATTCTGCTTGCTGATGTTCTACCCAGATGTGGTAAAAAGTTTCTGTCGATAACCGTTTCTGCTCTCCTAATTCTGTATTCTTCCACCTGTCCATAGGCTATCCTGTTTCCTATGTAAAGGATAGCATCTCTTGTCTTGTAGATACCTTCAGATTTTTCAAAGGAAGGTTCAAGCATATCTTGAATTTCTTTCTTCAGGGATACCGCTTCAACTATGGCTTTGTCTGCTTCAATACCCAAAGCTTTCATCAAAATCACAAAGGGAATATCCACAACAACTCCTGGAATAGCAACATAAATGGAACCGTCAGCCCTCATTTTTACTTCTATTCTTGCTCTAAAACCTACGGTAGTTGAAAAAACCTTAGCCTTATACACAGCAACTGTTTCGGTTCCTTCACGGTCAACCATGATTCTGTTTGGTGCAAGGTCTTCCAGAGCAACGATAACCCTTTCAGAACCGTTAATGATAAAGTATCCACCAGGGTCTTTGGGGTCTTCACCAACCGCAATAAGTTCTTCTTCAGTTGCTTCCGCAAGCTGACATTTTTTAGATTTAACCATGATAGGTATATCGCCTACGTAAAGTGGTTCCAGTAAGCTACTTTTTTTACCGTCTCTTTCAATCCACATCTCAAGTTTAAGAGGACCTGAATATGTTAGGTTTCTAACCATTGCTTCCCTAGGATAAATTTCATGTTCGGAACCATCTACCTCAACTATTCTTGGTTTTCCAAGCTCTATTTTTCCAAACCTAATCCTATACTTTGTTTCAGCTTCTATCTCAATACCACCAACTTCATCAACAATCTCTTGAAGTCTACGCTCAATAAAATCATTGTAGGAGTTTAAGTGTTGAGTTACAAGACCTTCACTTTTGATGAAACTTTCCATTAAAATCCAAAAGTCATTTTTTGAGAAACTCAAAAAAATTTAACCTCCCTTAACAACATACCTGTAGTATTCAGCTACACCAGCAGTAGGGCTTTTTCTTATAATCTTGATAATGTCTCCAGGTTTTGCGTTTAAGGCTTTAACAGCTGGGTCTGTATCCTTTATTTTTGGAAGTTGGAATGGTTTTACTCTGTAGGTGTTAAGAAGTTTTTGGGCTTCTTCTTTTGAGAGGAGAATATGTTCAGGAACTAACTCGTGGTTGAAAATGTTGAAGGATTCTTCTCTCTTTTCTTTGCCTTTAACCATGAGTAAGTTCACTCGCTCTCCAACAATTTAGAGTTATAAAAGATAAACCCCAACCGTTTCAAATCAATGGTCAAATCAAGCCAATATATGGTGACATTAATAAACTTTTTGTGTGTTTAAACCCTTTTTTAGCCAAGAAAATCAAATAAAACCCTAAAAAACTTTAAAGAAGGAAAACCTTGGGGTTTTACAAACATTTCACTGGAAAACTTTATAAAATTAACTGTTTAACCGCAAGAAATTACTTTAACACTGGAAGCCTTAAATGAAGCATATACGTATACGTTTGGTTTTAAGTCAAGTTGTTCACAAGAACCTCTTGTAATGATTCCTTCAAATTCAACTGAACCACATACAAGACTTAAACGTACAAGAGAACCTTCTTCCTTTATGTTTTTAATTCTACAGTAGTAGATGTTTCTGGGGCTAAACCTTTCCGGATTGGGAAAATCTAGGGAAATTGATACGTCTTCCGGTCTAAAAAACACTATAGCTGTACTTTGAGGTTTACATTCTATGTCGGTTGTTGCTTGTAACTCTAAACCATCTATATCAACTGTTACAATTTTGTCTTCAACTTTTTTAACCAAACCTTGAAGTAACACGGGTTTTCCATGAAGCCATGCAACTTCAAGGTTTTGTGGATTTCTCAAAATTTCACTGGGTGTTCCTACTTGAACAAATTTACCGTTTAACATAACTGCTATTCTTCCACCAAGTTCAAATGCTTCAACGGGGTCATGAGTGACATGAATCACCGTGCAACTAAGTTTTTTATGAGGTTGTTTGAGAGAGGTTTTAAGCTTATCCTTTGTACCTTTGTCTAAGCTGCTTAAAGGTTCATCCAACAGAACAACCTTAGGTTCAACTATTAAAGCTCTGGCTAAAGCTACCCTTTGTTGTTCTCCTCCACTAAGAGTTGATGGTTTTCGATGAAGAAGGTTATCTATATCCATAATTTTTGCTATTTCTAAGACTTTTTCACAAATATCTTTCTCACCTAGTTTTTTGGTTCGAAGACCATAAGCAATGTTGTCATAAACATTCATGTGAGGCCATAGAGCATAATTTTGGGGTACAAGTGAAATCCCACGTTTTTCAGGTGGAAGTTTTGTAATGTCAATCTCATCTAACATTATTCTACCTTTAACCGGGTTTCGAAAACCAGCAAGAGTTTCAAGTAGGATTGTTTTACCAGCCCCACTTGGTCCCATAACAACCATATATTCATTTTTGTTTATGTTAAGCCTGTCAACTTCTAATTTAAAAAGTCCAGCATAAACCGTTAAAGCACGAATCTCCATCAACGTTGAAAAACTCCTACTTCTTTCCTCCCTGTTTTTTGAACTACTCTAAAACCTATAAGTACCAGTAAACTTACGGCTAACAACAAGACTGACAGGGAAGCTGCAGCCTTTAAACCTCGGGTTGTAAACCATTCGTAGACTAAAACACTACCAACGATGGGATGGTAAGCAATTATCATTATTGCCCCAACTTCACTTATAGCCCTAGCTAAAGCCATAAGCCAACCTACAAGAATACTTCTAGCAGCCAAGGGAAAGGAAACCGTAAAGAAAACTCTAAAGGGTCCTGCACCAAGACTACGAGCAACCTGCTCCAATCCACCATCCACAGCATTAAATCCTTGTCTAGCAAAATTTACTGAAAACGGGGCTGAAACAAACAACATTGCTGCAACAATCCCCCAAAAACTATCTTCCACCACAAGACCAAAGTTAGATAAAACAGAACCAACAGGAGTTCTACTACTGTAAGCAAGAAGTACCACGATTCCCGCAACTGTATGAGGAATAACTAAAGGTAAATCTAGAAGTCCTTCCACCACCCCCTTCCCCCTAAACTTAACCCTACTTAGAAGGTAGGCTAAGGGAACTCCCAATAAAACTGAAACAGTAGCAGCTAAACTTCCAGCTTCAAAAGAGAGAAGAATAGAAGTTATAGCTTCCCTGTTCATGGCTACATCCATAACACCACTTAACCCAGCCGTAACCAGTAATACTCCAAGTGGTATAAGAAGGAATGAAATCAGTAAGCTTGCGGTTAGAGAGAAGGTAAATAAAAATCCACGGTTACCCGTTAAAGGTGAAACTAACATTTCACCGGATTTTTCCAGAAGATTCATCCTCCAATCTTAGCTTTGAATTTGAAGCCAAATTGGTGGTTTACCTACTACAAACGGGTTTTCTAAGGGTTTAAAACCGTTGGAAGCAAGAAGACTTTTACCTTCTTTACTTAGGATTAGTTCCACAAGTTTTTCTGCATATTCCGGATTGGGAGAATTTGTTGGAACGGTTAAACCATAAGCAATGGATGAAGCTGAAAGCACTTGAACTTGATTTCCTGCTCCAAGAATTTTTACAGCAACATTTGAGTACCATTTGTCTAGGTTGGGGTTGGCTAGGTTGACTTCTTCAGGTAGTTCAACACAACTGAGGTTATGGGAAACAGCCACATTTTTGTATTCAAAAGCATAATCGATTACACCAGACTCCACCAAACTTAAAAGGTCAACAGATTTTGCTCGAACAAATATTTTTTTGGAATCAGGATTGATTCCATCACTAACATCCAGAACAATTTTTCCGTTTTCAAGTTTATAGTCTACATTAGCATGAGTCTTGAGCATTGTTAAGGGTTCAGTTGTGTTATAGGTTAGGGAAGCTAACCCTAAAACCATTAAACTTCGGTATCCACAAGGGTCTCTGTTAGGGTCTGAAAATCCAACTCTAACATCTGGTTTCATAAGAACTTTAAGCCAATTTTCCCTACCTATTCGGTCTGCATATCTACTCTTATCAGAAAAGACTATAACCACTTCATTTGAAGCAAACACCAAACACCAACTAGCTTTTCCCGTTGGGAACATCATGTTAGGTATCAAACGATAATCTGCAACCATGACTAAATCTGCTTCCTTATTTAGGTCAACAACTTTTCTAACAGCATCCACACTACCACTAGGTTCATTTAAAATTTTAACACCAAATTTTTGTTTCATCAATACACCAAGTTCTTCAACAAAACCTGTAAGGCTACCTGCATGAAAAACTTTAAGTTTTACTTCAACTTTTGGCTGACTTACCAATGCTGTTAAGGTTAAACCAAACAAGACAGCTAAAGTAAAGATCATTGCTAAAGTTCTCCTACGCATTTTATTCACCGATATGTATGGTTATACATTTCGACAAACTAATATTTAAAACTGGCTAGGTTCAATTCGAGATCAGGCAAAAGGGGAAAGTTTTTGGGTAAACATGAACGTGTAGCTTTCAAGGTTTGGATGGAAAGTGGGAAAGGTCCTTTACTGGGAGATGGTGGTGCTGCTATACTTGAAGCTATCGAGAAGTTTGGTTCGATAGGGAAAGCTGCAGAAAAACTTGGAATGTCCTACAAGTATGTTTGGGATTACCTTGCAAACATAGAAAAAGAATACGGAAAACCCGTTGTTGAAACTTACCGGGGTGGAAAAAAAGGTGGTGGAGGAGCAAAACTCACCGAAGAAGGAAGAAAACTTCTCTCCGAATTTAGGAGGGTTAAACTTAAGTTAACTGAAGCTGTAAAAAACACAGCCTACCGAGGGATCGAAGAGAGTCTTAGTGCAAGAAACAGACTTAAGGGTGTTGTGGAAAGCCTTAAGGAAGAAGGATTAACCGTTGAAGCTAAAATTAAAGTTAAAACACCCACAACCCTAACGGTTATTCTTACAAAAGAAGCCGTGGAAACGTTAAACCTTAAGGTTGGAAGTAAAGTTGAAGCCCTGATAAAGGCAACAGGAATCATGATAGCCAAAACAAAAAGATAA
>CAZNLG010000081.1:0-5295 GCA_964573765.1 uncultured Candidatus Bathyarchaeia archaeon
GGCCACTATCTCCGAGTTATCGTAGGGCTTTAACTTCTTTCCACAAACTGGACAATCAGGTCTCTTCTTAACCGTAACTTCTTCAAACTTCATACGTAAACCATCAAAAACTAAAAGTCTTCCGATGAGAGGTTCTCCTATACCAATTATTAGTTTTGTTGTTTCTATAACTTGAAGTGAAGCTAAAACCGTTGGTGTTCCACCAAAAACCGGAGTTAACTCGGTTTCAACAGGTTTAACCGGAATTAAACATCGTAAACATGGACCCTTACCGGGAATAACCGTCATGATTCTACCTTCAAACCCATACACAGCTGCATGAACAAAAGGTATCCTAAGTTTTACACAAGCTTCATTTAACAAAAACTAGTTTCAAAGTTATCCATTCCATCAACAACAACATCCGAATTTTTAACCAAAGAATAAACATTTTCCTTATTTATTTCAACAACTTTTCCATCCATCTTAACATCAGAATTTAATTTACTCAGTTTTTCTAGGGCGGATTCTACTTTAAACTTTCCAACATCTTTTTCTTGGTAAAGTATCTGTCTGTTAAGGTTACTTAACTCAACTTTTTCCCTATCAATAAGTGTCAACTTACCAACACCAACAGCAACAAGATAAGTTGCCACCAAACTTCCTAAACCACCAACACCAACCACAACAACTTTTGCTTTCTTTAATTTTTTTTGACCATCCAAACCAAATTCAGGAATTTTTAACTGTCTGTTATAACGTTCAAGTTCCCTTGAAGTTAAACTATCCAACTTCATCACCACTAGATGTACAAGCTACCTCTTAAAAAATTAAATTCAAACCAGTTTCATCCCACATTAATGCTTAAAAGAAACTTTTTCTCTTTCTATGGTCCTATATGACCTTGAACTGTTTGACAAATTACACATTTAAGTCCGGTTTCTTCCAAGATTTTTTTAATTTTAACCATTTCTTGGAAGCTTGGTCTTTCTAAGTCATATCTTCTAAATTCTGGTCTGTAATCTAAAACACAAACTTGAATTTTTGGTTCCCATTCCACTATTTTTTCTCCGATTTTCCTGATTTCTTCCAATGAAATAAGTTCTTTATTGTAGGGTATTCCTATTCCTATGAAGATTTTGTTCCAATACTGGTCTATCAAGTATTTTACTGCGTTCCATTCTGTTTCTAAAAGTTTTTTTGCCAATTCGTTATCTTTAACACCAGTTATCTTCTTGAAAGTCTCAATTTTTAGGGCTTTAATGTCAGGTCCAATATCAGTCACTCCTGCTTCCACAAGTTTATCTATGTAATCTTTGGTTAAAATTACTGCATTTGTATCCACATGTATTCTTGCGTCTTTATCTGGGTTTAGTTTTTTTAAGGTTTCTAGGTATTTAAGTAGCCATCTTTGGTTTAGGGTGCTTTCTCCACCACTAATAGCCATCCTATCAACACCATAAAGTTTTCTTAACCCAGTGATTTCTCTTGCTGTATAGGTTGGAGTTAAAGGTATACCTTTAGATGAGTAAGTTATTTCCCAGTTTTGACAGGTTGGACAACGTAGGATACATCCATGAGTAAAACATGCAACTTCAATGTACCTTGTAAAAAATCCTTTTGGTTTAACCCAATATGGTGTTCCAACACCACCAACAGGATGACCTTGAAAACCTGAAACAATCCTTAAAGGCGGAACTTTTTCTAATTCTGTTTTATCGGTTAGGATGGAAATTCCTTCTTTTACAGGTGTTATACAACTTGGTTTTGGTTTACCATCCACAAGAACCGTACAAGCCCAACATCCCCCAGTCCTACACGGTGCAAAAATAGCATCTGAAGTTGGGAAACGTGAAAACCTGTAACCTAAGATTTCTAAAGCCCTTAAAATGGTTATTCTTTCAGGAACATAGTATGTTTCTCCGTTTACTTTTATCTTAACCTTCCTTCTTTCTTCATAAATTTCTTGAAGAATCCTTGCTTGGTTTGGGCAGGCATCAACACAGGCTCCACAACCGATACATTCATCTATCCCTACACATTGGATACTGGTTTCACAAAACCCACATTGGGTACATAGGTCTTTCAGTTTTTTGGAGATGTAAAATTTCACATGTTTTCACCAAAGTAAAGCTTAGGAAATGTATACGGATGTCTTTACTAAAACGTAAATTTAACGGATACCCCTTTTAGTTTGTTGAACATTTAAGAATCTTAAACCTTACTTTCATTTGATGGTTAAGTTAAAAATTCTATCGTAAACCGTAAGTAATAAATCATCTATAAAAAAAGAAAAAAGGTGTTAAAGATTTACTTGAATATTTGCATGTAGAATCCTTCTCCGGATTTTCTGTTTTTTATAAAACTTGGTAGGTCTTCTAATTTTATGATTGTAATACTTTTTTGTGGACAGTCGATAACACAGGGTGTCATACCTTTTTCTGCAAACATCTTCATACAGTATTCACTTTCAGAACATGCTCCTACCGGATAGTGTAGAAAATTAATCATGGGTTTACCCTTTGAAGTTTCGTATGGACCCACTTTAATTAAACCAATTTTTGGTGGATTGTTACCCAATGCTTGACATGCTGCATAACAAGAACCAGACCCTAAACATCTCCATAAGTCGATAACTAATACATGTGTAGCCATCTTACTGAACCCTCCTTACATTACATGGAATTCCTCTTTCCGCCATAAACGAAGATATGGGGTCTATCGGGTCTAAGATATCTATTATCTTCGCTTGTTCAGGGTTCCCCCTTGAGACGATTATTGTTTCTGGATGTATGTACTTCTTCACGACCGCTTTATAGGTTGCAACTCCATGTTTTGTTTCAACATAAACCAAGTCACCAGTTTTTATACCCTTTTCTAGAGCTATCCTTTCAGGTATGTATGCATGGTCCTGTTCCAGTACTTCTTCAAGGTCTCTAACGGCTTTCCAGTTGGTCCAAGAATGTTGACGTGCTGGTGTATAACTTGTATGTATGTACGGATATTTCTCATCCTGTTTTAACATTAGTTCATCATGCCATGTTGGTAGGGGGTCGACTCCCATCTTTTCCAAGATTGAGCTGTAAAGTTCAACCTTCTTAGAAGGAGTTGGGAATCCTTCTTTTTCATAAGTTTTCTCAGAAATCGGTTCTCCGACTTGAACATACCCTTCTTTCTTAAGTCTTTCAAATTTGACTCCTGTTGGTTCCAGTAGCCAATCAAACAATTCTTCTTCGTTCTTCCACGGGAAATATTCTCCTAAACCCATCTTTTTAGCTAACATCGTATAAAACTCAAAGTTTGATTTACATTCTCCAGGTGCATCCACAACCTTTTGTCTCACATGAATTATACCGTATTTATGCCATAGTTGGATGGATAGACAATCTCTTTCAAGAAAAGTTTTTGCAGGTAAGACTATGTCAGCATATTTTGCTATTTTTCCTTCTACTTCACCCAAGTATACATCAAACACAACCAACAATTCAACACTTTCTATATCCTTAACAAACCTGTTGTATGTTGGTGTACGAAGCGGCATGTTCATGGCATCAACAAAGAGTGCCTTAACCTTTCCTTGACGTAACATCTTCATAAGACCATGGGCAAGTGCTGTAAAGTTTTTAAGTGCTTCATAAACCGCCGGAAATTCTTTGGCAACTTCCGGTATCTTTCTTTTGTCACGTAATCCAAGTCGTGGGTCAAATGCCAAGAAACCATCATCGATCATGGGAGAACGAGGCCATCCAAGTATATGTCCCCCTCTTATATCGACATTTCCGGTAAGTGCTATCAAGATAGAATATGCTCGAGCAAACTGGAAGTACTGAGTATGGTGACAACACCATCCATAACAGATGTAAGAAGGTTTATTCTGTGCATATTCTCTGGCTATTGTCCTAATAGTTTCTGCAGGTACATCTGTTATTTTTTCCGCCCATTCTGGTGTATACTTTGATACATGCTCCTTTAACTTTTCAAAACCGGTAGTCCATTTTTCAACAAACTCTTTGTCATACAGTTCTTCATTGATGATTACATTGATCATTGCAAGAGCAAGAGCTAAATCTGTGTTTGGTCTTATTTGTACCCACATTGTTGCTCGAGTTGCAAGTGGAGTAAGTTGTGGGTCTATAACTATACATTTTGCACCATCAAGTATACGTCGTGGTACCGCACCCATGTATGATGGTTGTCCTTCAGGTAGTTTTGCATCCCATATGATGAACAGGTTTGTTTTTTCCCAATAATCAAATGCATTGGTAAATTCACTTAAGGGGACACCAAAAGTGTATATTTGTGCTACCGCTTGAGGAGCATAACAAACTCCCCATCCGTTAAAAAAGTTAGGCCAACCAGCAGCATCCCAAAATCTTCTGTCCAAATAAACATGTTCTTCACATTCACATCCAGTATGACAAGCTATCGATTCTGGACCATATTTTTCTTCGATCTCCTTCAGTTTCTTTGCTATGTAATCTAATGCTTCATCCCAGCTAATCCTTCTCCATCTTCCTTCTCCTCGTTTACCCACCCTCATCAACGGGTAAAGAAGCCTGTTACCGTCATACTCAAACTGAACACTTGCAGCAGCTTTTGAACAGAGGGCTCCCTTGTTAACAGGATGGTCGGTGTCTCCGTAAAGTGCAATGATTTTTCCGTTTTTGATGTGTGCTATCATTCCACATTCTCTTCTGCAGATTTTACAGCTTGTTTTTACGAATTTTTCCGTTTCACTCAAGTCTTTTCACCATTTTTAGCTTTTGCAAAAATTTTATTTATATTTTGTGATATCGCATAGAATTCTTGTATTATTTTATATTTCCCATAAATTAGGGAATCATGGTTACTGGTAACCAACAGGTTTGATGTAATCCAAGAAGTAAAAATTTTACACTCTTATCACTAAAATATACTACTTAAACAGGAAATATAGCATAAAGTTATGCTTCCCAACGGAAAACCACCTATCATAAAAATTTTTTTAAAAGTGAAACAATGAAACTTAATAAGGTAGAGCATTCTTATTCTAACTTTAACTTGGCCCCATGAAATTCCCTTCTGTTGACCAAAGATGAATGGTTTAACTGAAACTTTAATTCAGACATTGTTAAAACACTCTCACTTATGGAGAAGAAGCTTCGGTATGGTTACTTGTAGGTTTTTTGTTTGCAGGTTTACTTAAGGTAGTTATCCCTTCAGATTTTTTGTATAGGTATCTTGGAAAAAGAGGGTTTAAACCTGTTTTAACAGCAACTCTTATAGGTATACCTTTACCTTTATGTTCTTGTGGGGTCCTACCTGTAGGAGTTGGAC
>CAZNLG010000082.1:0-2399 GCA_964573765.1 uncultured Candidatus Bathyarchaeia archaeon
ATTCTAAATTTTTAAACCCAAGTTTTCTAACTTCTCTTATATTTTCTTCCAAAGGATAGTTATGAAAAATCCAATTTGATAAGCTTAATTTCATTTTTCTACAGCTCTTACCCTTCTTCTGTCTCCTTTTCCGGAACAAAAAATTCACATTTATACACGATAAGTTTTCCTTCGATTCCGTCTAGGTTTCTGATTAACCACCTTCTACACTTGTTGTTTATACATTTTTCACAAAGACCACTAAGCTCAATGTTCATCTATTTTTCACCCAAAACAATAAGTAGACTTCCATCCAATTTCCAGTAGAAGTTTTCATGAGTTAAAATCAAAGAACCTTAAAGATAAGTTTTATTTTAGATAGAAACTTAAGTATGTTAATGTTAACGAAAATTTTGGTCAGTGTGGTGGGGGGATCATCTATCATAACGTGCAATTTTCATCATCCCCACACATAACACCTAACCAGTAACCATCCTTACACAATCTTGTAGAAGGTAACAGTTATACTTAAAAATAATAGCTTCCTAAAAACTACTTTCCAAACAGTTAAGATAAACTATTTTACCAACATAGTATATGGTGTTGGTGTGTTTATATGAGTAAAAGTTCTGAACATGTCCTACCAAAAGTTTTTGTTGTCTTTCCAACAAGAAATGAAGGTAAAACTGTTAGTAGTTGTATAACTGCTGTTAAAAAAAGCAAATACAAACCCCATGTAATTGTTGTGGATGGATACTCAACCGACAACACCATAGAAGAAGCAAAAAAAGCTGGAGCCGAAGTTGTTTTTCAGGAAAGAAGGATCCATCCAGGAAAAGGGGTTGCCATGAAAACAGGAATCAAAACATCTTTGGAGAAAGGAGCTGACATCATAGTTTTTCTGGATGCCGACATTGAGAATCTGGATTCTTCTTGGGTTGATTGTTTGGTTGAATGTATAACGGTTGAAGGATACGATATGAGTAGGGGAGCATATCTCAGGGAACCTCAAGATGCTCCTGTAACAAAACTTGTGGCTAAACGACTTTTAGGAATATTTTTCCCGGAAGTAGCACATCTGGACCAACCTTTAACTGGTGAAGTTGCAGCTAAGGCTGAAGTTTGGAAAACTCTTCTAGAAAGAAACCTTCCGGATGGTTGGGGGATAGATGTAGCTATCCTTATTGAAACTGAAATGTTAGGGTTTAGGATGAAGGAAGTCTGGTTAGGGTTTAAACATCATAGGTCCTATCGTTCCTACAAAGAAGATGTTGGAAAGCTTTGGAGGATGAGTGAACAGGTTGCTGCAACAATAATTCAAAAAGCTAAAGCTTATGGAAGAATAGATAATGTTGATATGGTTTCAGTTTAGCCTACAGGGATACCCGGTTAACCCGATGTTTGTTAGCCAAAAGCTTCAAAAGTTTCAAAATGTTTTTTTGTATAAAGTTGTTAAATCTACAATTTAGAGAAATTTAAGTGTTTGGTTGTTGGATGTAAAAATGGACGAAGTTGGTGTTCATGCATTCTTTAAGGGTATGTGTCCCAACTGTGAAAACGAAATCTCTGATTTAAGACTCTTTATGGGTGCTCCATGTAACACATGTTTACCTGTAGACGATGAAGAAATCGTAAAAGATTTTAAAAGTAAAGATTTTATCTCTTTCAGAAAACATGTTTTAACCCTTCTTAAAAAATATGGAACTTTAAAAAACTATGAAAAAAAGCTTTTTCTTGATATTGAAGTTGAAGAGTTGGATAAACTCTTTTTTGAAGTTACTCATAGTCGATTGTGGAGTGCTCAAAGAACATGGGCTAAACGGCTTTTAGCCGGAAAAAGTTTTACGATAGTTGCCCCAACTGGTATGGGTAAAACAGTTTTTGGAATGTTTATTTCACTTTATCTTGCAAAAAAGGGTTTAAGATGTTATATTATGCTTCCAACAGCCTTACTTGTCCAACAGGTTTCAAGAAGACTTCTGGATACAATTAAAAGTTTAGGGTTGGAAATTCCTGTTGCAACTCATCATTCTCTTCTTTCAAAAAAAGAATCTGAAGAAGAAATTCAAAAAATAAAAAGTGGAAACTTTAAGGTTCTTGTAACAACTTCAACGTTTATTGTTAAAAGGTTTGACCTACTAAAGGATAAAAAATTTGATTTTTTGTTTGTTGATGATGTAGATGCCTTTTTGAAGTCTTCAAAAAATGTTGACAAGGTTTTGTTATTACTGGGATTTAAGGAAAAGATTGTTGAAGACACATTTCAACTTCTAAAGTTAAGGTCTGAACTTGGAAAAGTTTTACGTCAAAAAAATGAAATGGAAAATGCAAACAAAATTAGGGAAAAAATTTTAGAGCTTGAAAAACAAATCAAAGAATTTACCGAAAAAAACAAGGTTGGTATGCTTGTTGTTTCAGGA
>CAZNLG010000082.1:2409-5215 GCA_964573765.1 uncultured Candidatus Bathyarchaeia archaeon
CTGACATACCAATCATCATTGTTGGAAATAAAACAGATCTAGAAGAACAAAGAGGGTAAAGCTTTTTAAAGAACTTTTAGGTTTTGAAGTTACTCCCAAATTTGAAGTTTTGAGAAACATTGAAGACATTTATTTGGAACCAGAAAACCTAGAACTAAAACAAGAACTACTAAAAGTTTTAAGGATTTTTGGTGGTGGAGGTATCGTTTTTGTTCCCATGGATAAGGGTGCTGGATTTGCTGAAGAAATATCAAACTTTTTGGTTGAGAATGGTGTGAAAGCCACTCTTTACAAAAAACAAAAAAGACTTATCCAAGACTATGTTGATGGAAAATATGAAGTTCTTGTGGGATTAGCTTCTCCTAGAAGTCCACTTGTCAGAGGTTTGGACCTACCTGAAACGGTTAGGTATGTGGTTTTTGTTGGTGTTCCAAAATTTAAGATAAGTTTGGATATAACGGAATTTAGACCTGAAAAGACAAGGATACTACTTGCAAACCTAAGAGATTTTCTTTCAAAAAACGAACAAGATAAAGTTGACAAGTATCTTCTAACTTTACGTCGTTTCTCAACTATGTTAAGAAGGGAAGAAATCCTTGAAATTGCTCAAGCTATAAAAGAAGAAAGAAAGCTTTCAGGTTTTCTTGGAAATGTTCAAGCAGTTTTTAAGGAAATTTTAGATTTCCTAGAAGAAACGTTGAGAAGAGAAGAAATCAGAAAGAAGATTGAAGAGAGTCCTCATTTGTCATCTGAAACTGTGGAAGGTAAACTTTACCTTATAATTCCCGATAGTGTTGCTTATGTTCAAGGCTCCGGTAGAGCATCAAGAATGTATGTTGGAAAGATAAGTAAAGGTGCTTCCATAATCCTTGTTGATGATAAAAAAGCATTTAATGGTCTTGTAAGGGAACTTAGATGGTTTGTTGAAGACCTTGAATGGAAAAAATTTGATGAAGTAGACCTAAAAAAACTTCTGGAAGAAATAAACACCGACAGAGAAAACATCAAAAAAATAAGGGAAGGAAGAATCACCCCTGAGTTTAAGGACCTAACAAAAACAGCCTTACTTGTTGTTGAGTCTCCAAACAAGGCAAGAACCATAGCTAGATTTTTTGGTAGACCAAGTAGAAGAACCGTTGGTGAACTTACGGTTTATGAAGCTAACACAGGAGACCTTATCTTAAACATTGCTGCTACAGGTGGTCATGTTTTTGATTTAGTTACCACGGAAGGTTTTCATGGAGTTAGGATGGGGAATGGAAGCTTTTTCTCTGTTTATTCAACCATTAAAAGATGTAAAAAATGTGGTGAACAAATATCTGATGAAGTTAAGGTTTGTCCTGTTTGTGGTTCTGACCTTGAAGATAAGTTAAACATTATTAGAAGTTTACAACAGGTTGCAAGAGAAGTTGACCTTATCCTTGTCGGAACAGATGCTGATGCTGAAGGTGAAAAAATAGGTTATGATGTTTCCAATGTTCTTCTTAACCCAAACAAGGAAAGAATTGAGTTTCATGAAATTACAAAAAAAGCTTTAACTTCAGCAATAAACAACCCAAAAGAACTGGACAGAAAAATGGTTGAAGCTCAAATTGTTAGAAGGATTGAAGACAGATGGTTGGGATTTGAACTTAGTAGGAAACTTTGGGAAAAATTTGGTAGTGGTAAACTTTCAGCTGGAAGAGTTCAAACACCAGTTTTAGGTTGGATTATCCAAAGAACAATTGAATCAAGAAAAAGCATCAAAGACTTTTATATCTTCAACTTAGAAAACGGATTAAGAGTCTCGATTAGTTTACCACCAGAAAAAGAAGAAAAAGTTAGAGAAAGAGTAGAGAAATTTAAGAAAACTGTATGTAAAGTTCTTCCTGTTTCCGAAGAAGAAGTTGAGTTAAATCCTCAGCCTCCATTCTCTACGGATACCATGTTAAGGGAAGCTTCAAGCAAACTTAAAATTGATGTTGAAGAAACCATGAGGCTTGCCCAAGACCTTTTTGAGCTTGGTCTTATAACCTACCACCGAACCGATAGTGTAAGGGTCTCCACAACTGGTATAGGTATTGCAAAAGAGTACATTAAAGAAAAGTTTGGTGTGGAAGTGTTTAAGGCTAGGGAATGGTTTGGAGAAGGTGCCCATGAATGTATCCGACCAACAAGACCTATGGATGTTGGACGGTTAAGACAGCTTTTAGCCATGGGTATCCTTAGACTTGCCAAACCCTTAACAGCGCGACATCTTTCTCTTTACAGTCTTATATTTAACAGGTTCATAGCAAGCCAAATGGAACCTACAAAAGCATTAAAACTAAAGTTTAAGATTTTAGTTGATGGTTTTGAAGTTGAAATGGAAGGGTATAAACAAATCATCAGAGAAGGTTTCACCTTAACAAAACCACTAAAACTTTTACCTCCCCTCAAACCTGAACTAAAAATCTTACAGGTAACTCATAAAAGAATACCCACAATCTTACCTTACACACAAGGTGAAATAATAGAACTCATGAAGAAAAACGGTATCGGAAGACCATCAACCTATGCAAAGATAGTCAACATCCTTTTTGAGAGAAACTACGTAAAAGAAACAAAAGGAAAAAGAGTTGTACCAACAAAACTTGGTTACAGAATCTACAATTATCTTTCAAAAAAATTCCATGAATACGTCTCAGAAGAAACAACAAAAAAACTTGAAGAAGTAATAGATGCCATCGAAACTGGAAAATTAAACTACCAAGAAGTTCTATCAAACCTATATGAAGAAGTTTCAACCCTAAAACATAGCTAGTTTTTAGCTTTTAAAATCTATCTT
>CAZNLG010000083.1:0-5187 GCA_964573765.1 uncultured Candidatus Bathyarchaeia archaeon
AGCATCTAACCAAGGAGTTTTTCATGAAGCCATAAATCTTGCTTCGGTTTGGAAACTACTCATAGTGTATATTTGTGAAAACAATCTTTATGCTCTCACAACAAGTCAAGCATCAAGTATGAACATAAAAAATGTTTCTAAAAGAGCTTCTGCCTATGGGATACCGGGATGGACAGTAGACGGAATGGATGTTGTTGATGTTTACAAAACCGTTTCAAAAGCAGTAGAAAGAGCAAGAAAAGGAAAAGGTCCAAGCCTAATTGAATGTAAAACCTACCGATTAAAAGGTGCCTTTCTAGGAGGCCCTGGAGATTATGTACCAAAAGAAGAGTATGAGAAATGGGTTAAGAAAGACCCTGTAGAAAACTTTAGGAAAAGACTTCTTAGAAAGGGAATCTTAAGTGAAGTTGACGAGTTAAGGTTAAGGAAGGAAGTTGAGAAAGAAGTTAATGAAGCTGTAAAGTATGCAATTAACAGTCCATGGCCTCAACCAGAAGAAGCCTTAAAAGGCAAGTTTAAGGAAGAAGTAAAGTTTACAGAAGAAATAGTTGAACATGAGAAAACAAAAAAAGTAACGTTTTCCCAAGCCATCTCTGAAGCAATAAAAGAAGAAATGAGAAAAGACCAGCATGTATTTTTGATGGGAGAAGACTTAAGATTTCTTGGTGGAGGATTTGGTGTTCTAAAAAATTTGTTTAAAGAATTTGGACCGGAAAGAGTTAGAGATACGCCTATCTCAGAAGCAGGTTTTGTAGGTGTTGCTGTTGGAGCAGCTATGCTTGGGATGAGACCTATAGTTGAGATAATGTTTGCCGATTTTCTTGGTGTATGTATGGACCAAATATCCAATGTAATGGCTATGACAAGATATCTTTCAAATGGAAAAACAGATTTACCTGTTGTAGTTAGGGTTGCTATGGGTGGAGGGATGTCGTTTGGACCCCAACATTCCCAATGTCTGTATTCATGGCTTACCCATTTCCCAGGTTTAAAGGTTGTTGTTCCATCCACACCATTTGATGCTAAAGGGTTGCTAAAAACAGCCATAAGAGATGATGACCCCGTCATCTTTTTTGAACATAAGATACTCTACAGTATGAAGGATGTTATTCCTGAAGAAGAATATACTGTTCCATTTGGGAAAGCTGTGGTTAGAAGGGAAGGGAACGATGTTACTGTTGTTGCTACCGCCTACATGGTTCATAAAGCTCTCTCAGCAGCTGAAAAACTGGAAAAAGAAGGAGTTAATGTTGAAGTTATCGACCCTAGAACTTTGATCCCTCTTGATAAAGAAACAACTTTAAACTCTGTTAAAAAGACGGGAAGACTAGTGGTGGTTGACGAAGATTACAAAAATTCTGGGATAAGTGCAGAAATAGCTGCTCTAGTTGTAGAAGAAGTACAAAAATACCTTAAAACTTCAGTTAAACGTTTAGCTGTACCTGACATTCCGATACCGTACAGTCCACCACTAGAAAAAACGGTGATTCCCATTGAAGAAGAAATCATAGAAACCGTTAAGGAAATTATGAGAGAAAACTAAGTTTTCAGTCTTTAAAAATCAAGAAAAACAAAGCTAAAACGTTCCTTTTACCTTAAAAAATTTGTTTTTGTTAGGTTTTACTAGCAAAAACTTTTTGAGAATTGAAACATTCCCTAATGCTGCTGCAGAAGCAGCCTTAATAATGTCACCTGGAATAAAAGGTAGAACCGTTAACATTAACGTGGTAAGAAAACTTGTTCGAAAAATAAATGAGAACCATAAAGCTCCACAAACATAGATTATAACTATACCAAGAAGCATAACCAGGAAACGAGTGGAAAAACGTTTTACTCCACTAAATCTTTCAGTAAACCAACCAATCAGGAAAGCTGCAAAAATAAAACCTACAAGGTAACCTCCAGTTATACCGGTTAACACTAAGTAACCTCCCCTTAACCCTGCAAACCAAGGAATACCTGCTGCACCTAAGGTCACGTAAAGACCTTGGGAAAAACTTCCAAACCAACTTCCAAGAAAAATTCCACTTAAAAGTACAAAGAAAACTTGCAAAGTAATGGGTACTGGTGTAAATGGTAAGGGGATTCTAACCTGTGCACCTAAACCTGTCAATCCTGCAAACAGTAAGGATAGAAGAACCTTCTGTTTAAGATTTAACCTAAGGGTACTTTCACTTGTTTGTACATATTTTGGTAGAAGAATTGTTAATTGAGACCTTCTTCGTTTTCTTTTTTTGTCCATATGGGTTATAGATTAAAATGTTAACCTATATAGAGATATTGGTTAACATTCAAGGAAAAAGATTAAAGGTTTAACAAAACCTTATCCAAAGTAGCTAGGGAAGGTGTAACAGTTGAGTTATGGGTCAGCCTTAGAAGAAAGATTAAAACTTCTAAAAGAAGCCGAAGAATATCGAAAAGAATTTGAATCAAAACTTTCACCCATCCAAAAACTAAACCCTGAAAAACCAGTAACGTTTATCTCGGTAGGTGGAGGAGAACTAGGTGACCTGACCTTAACCGCTGCAAAAAGACAGTTGGGTGGTCTTGGTGGAGGAATAAAAACAGTTGTATTTGATAGGTATGAAGGTTTTCCTGCTCAAGACATAGCTGATTTTTATGAGTGTTTTAACATGTTGGATGGAACCTTATTGGAAAAAAACATTAAAAAATATGTTCCAGACCCAGACCAGTCTCATGTAATCTATCTTGAGTTGGAAAGAGTTGATACGTTAAAGGCTTGTAGATTGGGTATAGAAGAAGGTTACAAAATAATGTCAACCCCTTATGGTCCCCTTATATGTATGGACCGTTATCTTACAAAACTTATGTTTGACAAACTAAGTTTACCTAGAGTCGAATGGGCTTATGCTGAAAACCAAACAGAAATTGAGAAAATAGCTAAAGATTTTGGTCTTCCAGTAATCATCAAACCCATAATGACTTCAAGTGGTCATGGAACCACCATTGCAAAAACAAAAAAAGAATTGGAAAAAGCATACGAATATGCCGTAAAACATGCAAGGGGTATAGGTAAACAAGTAACAGTTGAGAAGTATCTTCCCAACCTAAAGGAAGAAGGAACAGAAATCATGCAATTAGCCATCAGACATTTTGATGAAGAAGGTAGAATAAGGACAAGCTTAGCACCACCAGTGGAACATAGAAGACCTGGAGCAACCTACCATGAAAGCTGGCTTCCAGCAACCATTCCTGAAGACATAAAAATAAAATGTTGGGAAAGTGCAAAAAAAATTGCTGAATTTATAGGTGGACTTGGAGTTTTTGCTGTTGAACAATTTGTTGTTGATGGAGAAGTTTACAACAATGAAGTTGCAAACAGACCTCATGACACAGGGATGATAACCCGTTGGATGTTAAATATGGATGAAGGTGCACTTCAACTTTATTCTACTCTAGGTCTTCAAATAGGTTTTGATGACCTACAGTTGGCTAGAAAAGACATCTATGGTGTTGCACATGTCGTACTGGCTCCGGATTTTGGAATTGAAAAAGAAGTAAATGTGGAAGGATGGAATTTTAATGAAATTAAACGGTACATAAAGTTAAAGGGTTACAGAGGTGATGTCTGGTATTTTGGAAAACCTAAGGCTTATCCACATAGAAGAATGGGTTTAGCTGTTGGGTTTCATAAAAAAATTGAAGAAGCAAGAAAGATAGCTGAAGATATTGCGCATTATGCTGAGAAAAATATTTTTTACGGTTTAAGTTAACAGCTTGATGTAGGAGAGATAGTTTTATGTTTCCAACACGAAAAAATAAATATACATTAAAGTAAACACTGGAGGAGTCCTATCTAAGGGTGGAAGCCTACACATTAGAGTTAATTCTACTTAACATGAAAACTGGGTATACGATAGTTCATGACGTTGTTTTAGCTCCTCCTACTAAAGAAGGGTATTATGTGGCTTATCTACCCCATGAACTGTATCATAGAGTTGAAGCACACTTTGGAAAAGGCCCCTTTACAACAGAGTTTACACTTTCACATGGCCCATTCATGTTACATGGTTACGTTAAATCAGGTAAGGACATACGTATACCTGTTGTGTTTGAAGAAAAGTGAAAATCAAAGACAACAATTTTATGTAAAAAAAGGATTTAACATGAAAACTAATTTTAACGGTTTAATACTAAAAAATCTGGACATGTTTATTCATTGTTCATCTATGATTTCCCCTTCAGCAGGTTAAACTTAATTTTTACCAAACGTAAACTTCGTAGTAAGAGTGCCAACAAGAGAAGTTTAGGGGTTTCCTATGAAAGATTTTCTACAAAATTCAGTTGCATTGAGGCTTCTTTACAAGATGGTAAATGGACAAATATCGGAGGTCTTGCCGGTTATTGGTTTAGAAGACATATACTATCCGATACTTAAACAGATTTCTGAGTTTAATGGTGAAGAAGGAAAAAGTTTTCTTGAAAAGTTAAACCTTGAAGGATATTTAACCAAACATGTTTATGATAAAGTATATAGATGCCCTAAATGTCGTTCGATGAACCTTCGTCCTCAACTTTTATGTCCAAAATGTAAGTCGGTAGATTATGTTCAGGGTAACCTTATAGTTCATTATGTTTGTGGTTACATTGATTTTGAAGAAAGATTTGTTAAACCAGACCTTACCCTACAATGTCCTAAATGCGGAAAAACTTTAAAACAGATAGGAATTGACTACAGTAATCCAGGTTACGCATTTAAATGTTTAGACTGTGGAGAATTTTTTTCATTTTCCATTTGAAC
This sequence comes from uncultured Candidatus Bathyarchaeia archaeon, assembly GCA_964573765.1. Taxonomy (GTDB): domain Archaea; phylum Thermoproteota; class Bathyarchaeia; order Hecatellales; family Hecatellaceae; genus CAZNLG01. Next base: position 4,763 of record CAZNLG010000083.1, read on the forward strand.
GTTGGGTTTGTAGAGTTTGTAACAATGCTTTTCAACTTTCTGAAGCTGTTGTCGAGGATGTATATTCCTATCGATTTAACGAAGAAAATAGAGACAAAGTTAAGAAAGCGATCTTTTACGTGGAACCTGTCATTAAAGCTCTAAAAGAAATAGGGTTCTCTGTTGAATGTTTTTGTGAGTTAAAGGGAAAATCAGGTTCTGTTCATATGGTGGATATCTTAGCAAAAAATCATTCAAAAGAATTGGTCATAGATGTTGAAGAAAAAGGGGAACATTCCGTTACTGTTGAAGATACGCTTAAATTTATGGCAAAATTTTTGGATATAAAGACAAAAGGGTCTCGTGCTGTTCTTGTAGCTATACCAAAAATTGAGAGAGAGACAAGAATTCTTGCTTCAAAACTAAAAATTGAATGTTTAGAAGCC
>CAZNLG010000084.1:0-5132 GCA_964573765.1 uncultured Candidatus Bathyarchaeia archaeon
ACGGGATTTGGAAGGAAAAAAGTCTTTGCCGAGAAGGTTACCTGAAAGAAAACGGTTTAACAGGAGTAGCAAACGTAAACGTAGTTTTAAACCTGTCAAAATGTTTTTTCCTAGAGTGCCTTACTCCAAACCCAAGCCTACCTTAGGGGAGGTGAAAAGCTTTTTGAGAATAGCTGACCTAAACGTCGGTATGAAATCCGTAAGTGTTAAAGCAAAAGTTGTTGAAGTTTCAGAACCAAGAGAAGTTTTTTCAAGATTTAGTAACAGGTTAAACAGGGTTGCAACTGCTGTTGTTGAAGATGAAAGTGGTAGAATTAACTTGTCCCTTTGGAATGAACAAATAGATAAGGTTAAGGTTAACGATACTGTTCAAATCAACAACGGATACGTAACAGAGTTTAGAGGAATAAAACACCTCAACATCGGAAGATACGGTACCCTTGAAGTTCTGAAATGAACATTACAATAAGAAACATTGGAGGAGGTGAAACGTTTTGAGTGAAAGAAGAACACCTTTTAGGGGTGGTTTTAGGCCTTGCCCCGTTGAGATCGGTAAGGATTACGATGTTGAAATAAGTGAGACAAGTCGACGTGGTGAAGGAATAGCAAGGATTAAAGGTTTTGTTGTCTTTGTACCTGAAACAAAACCTGGAGACCATGTTAAGATAAGGGTAACAAAAATAGGTCGTAGATGTGCAAACGCCATGGTTGTTGAATAGGCTTTGTCTTTGGAGTAGGTAAACCCTAAAACCGTAAACACAAATTTTTAAAGAAAAATTTTTTAAGGTGAAACTTAAAATTCTCCGGAAAGATATATACGCTTCTTCTTAACTTCTAAAATTCTGGGGGACCGGTAAGGGACCGTAGGTTGCTGGATTATAAAATCCAGCAAGCGAAATCTAGCAAGGTAGGACGACAACACCCAAACGTAAGGTTTGGGTGTAGTTAAGGGCTCCAGCTCAAAAAACTATGGGTTTACCGACTAATTGGGATGAAGAAGAGTTGGAGAACGGGAAGAAACCCGTAGGTCGCAGGTTCAAATCCTGCCGGTCCCACCAATCCATCAAGACCAAAAATTAGTTTGTTTTGTTTGTTTTAAGTTTCCATCTTTCTTTTAATTTTTCTGTAGATTCCTCCAACAATTACAATCATAGCAACAATTATTATGGATATCCAGTAAATTTGTGGTATCGTGTAGGGATACACTTGGATGGGTATCGTTATTGTTTGAATGTATGGTTCATTATCTTCACTCCAAGATAGAACTAGGTCAACTTTGTGGACACCCACTGTTGCTGAACTACTCACATCCACATTAAATTCAGCTGTTCTTGTGTCGTTAACCCCAACCACACCAACATACGTTGTCATCGTTCCTGAAAATTCTTCTCCAGCTGCAAGGTTTGCTATCAATCCTTCAGCCTTATTTGAACCCACATTTTTAATTGTAACCTTTATGGTAACACCACTATCACCCTGTCTTACCATTTCTGGTGATGTCTCTATTTTCTCAACCGTAAATTTTGCTTTACCATAAACATAGAAAGGAACAGTTAAAATTGTGTTACAACCGTTTCCAGATGAAGACCCTTCATGGTATGATAAGAGGAGGGGTATATCGTATCCTTCTGCTTTAGCGGATTCATCAACATCCAGATAAAAGTTTGCTTGGGTTACTGTATATGGTCTAAGTTTTCCTATGTAAATCTCATTAGAACCTCCCCAAGAAGGTTTGAAAGGTTTTGTAAGCAAAAGTTTTGCTTTAACATTTTCAGCTGTTAACGACCCATCATTTAAAAGTAAAACCGAAACAAGTACACCTTCATCACCGGGTTTTACATGTGAAGGTTTTACTTCTGTCTTTTGAACAACAATTCTGACAGGTCCACTTACATTTATACCAATCGTTTGTTGAATTATTGTTGGATTGGTTACTGGTTTAGAATCTTCCACATACTCTACTTGAACATTCAACGGATAAGTGATAGCCAAAGCTGAATCACTAACCTTTAACGTAAATGTCACAGACACATTACTACCTGGAGTTAAGCTTCCAAGTGAAACAACACTACTAGAACTAACAGGAACAAAAACAGAGTTTAATGTTAGAAGTTTCAATTTAACGTTTTTAACTTCTACACTTCCACTGTTATGTAGAGTTAACTGTAGATTGAAAGTTTTTCCAGGACTGGCTTTTGATTGAGAAGCAGTTACTTCTATTCTTCCACCTACCGATGGAACCAACTCCAAACCAAATGTCCTACTTTCGGTTTGGAGGTTTCCATAACCATCAACATAAGAAATTGTTGCTAACAGTTGTAAAGGTGTGTTAGCTGATGTTTGTTGAGCATAAAGTATCAAAGGAATTGTGATGTTTTTCTTTGGCTGAATTTTTTGGAAATACCAATAGTTGTCATGATTTACCAAGGTTAAAAGTTGTGGTATTGTTAAGACAACTTTAACGTTAGAAGCTACAGCTTCACCTTCATTGGTTAAACATAAGGTAACATTGTTTTCATCAGGACCTATGATTTTAGGTGTAGTTGTTATGGAAAACCTTACTTTCCCATGAAGAGGGACTTTTACATCTAGGCTTAAATCCACTGGTGTAAGATATGAACGAGTGGTTACATGAAGTTTTAAAGGTAAACTATATTCCCCAAGTTTCGCATTTGGGTCTATGTTAAGGTTAAAACTTAGAGTAGTTGTACCCCCAACTTGAAGTACTCCTGCAAACCCTGATACAGCTTTTTTCTCACCAAAAACATTTTTAAAAGGTGTGTTTTCAAGATAAAGTTCAGCATTTATGGAGTATATGTCTTCTGAACCACTGTTTTGGATGACTATGTTTAGTTTATCGTTTAGGTCTCCAGGTGAAGCTTGAACAGGTTTTGTTGTAGTTCCCCAATACACATTGGTAACAGTTACTTCAGGATAGTTAGCATATCCAACACAAACCAAACCCCTAACAATTGTTAAACTTAACATGAATACCAAGAGAAGGGGTACAACCTTAAACAGAAGTTTTGACTTCACTTTATCACCTCCTATCTTGTTAAAGCTTTTTTAAATAAGGGAACCGCAATACTGATCGTTACCACAGACCATAATGCTAACACCAACACTTCAGGTAAAACTTGACCTAAACCTGCACCAAAAATTATTACTTTTCTCAAGGCTTGAACAGCATAGGTTAAGGGTATCACCCGTGCTATTTGTTGCATCCATAAAGGCATCTGTTCGATGGGGAAAAATACTCCACAAAGAAACATCATGGGAAACTGGATCAAAAAGAGAACAAGCATAGCTGTTTCCTGTTCAGCTGCTATGGTGGTTGCTATTATCCCAATACCTACAAAGCTTAAAACGGTTAAAAGTAAAACAAAAAACATCAGAAAAAGATTACCATAAACTTTTACCCCAAAAAGGATGATTGAAAGTATGAGAACCATCAATGCTTGAATTATTCCCCTTACCGTTTGAGCTAAAGCTTTACCAAAAATTACCGAAGTTCCTGATATTGGTGAAACAAGTATTTCAACAAAAGTGCCTGTTTCACGTTCCCTTGCAATTTATGCTGCTACACCTGAAAGTCCAGCCATCACAACGGTTAAAGCCATAAATCCAGGTGCAAGATATTCAAATGTGCTAGGTGCACCTGGAACTGCTTCTTCCAATTTTAACGATACAGGTTTAATTAGGTAGGATGGATTTTGATGTAATTCCATCCTGTTAATTAGGTCTTTTGAGATTTGGTTGGAAATTTGATTTAACAGAACTGTTACTTCTTCAACTATGATTTGGGTCATTGTGGAGCTTGTCTTATCAACTATAAGTGTTACGTAGGCTTGTCTTCCAGAAGTAAGTTGGTCACCAAAACCATTCTTAAAAATGACTATTCCCTTTACGTTACCCCTAACTAATGCATCTTTAGCTTGACTGATTGAGCCGTACTCTTTAACATCAAACATTCCTGTTGAAGTAGCTGATTGTCTAAACTTTAAAACAACCCATGTTGATAGGTTATCTCTATCTTCGTTTACCAATGCGATTGGAATATGAGTTATTGAAGGTTTAGAGCCAAAAGTTGTTGGAAACATGTATCCAAACATGGTCATCAAGATAATGGGTAGAAGAATAAACGAAACAACAGCAATTTTTCTTCTCCAAAATTGAAGAAGGTCTTTATGGGTGATTGTTAAAGTATTTATGACTTCACGTAAAATGGACAATACTACCTACTTAACCTCCCGGTTCTTCTGATGCTTACCTTATTGTCTACAAAGTCTCTAAGTTCTCTACCAGTAAGGCTTAAGAATACTTCTTCAAGTGTGTTAACAGAATGTTGTTGTTTTAATTCTTCCGGAGAACCGACAGCCAAAATTTTTCCATGGTCCATTATACCTACTCTTTGACAAAGCCTATCAGCTTCATCCATAATGTGGGTTGTTAAAACAATGGTTTTTCCTTGACGACTTAACTCTAAGATTAAAGACCTTATAAAAGCTGTACTTTGAGGGTCAAGTGCAACAGTAGGCTCATCCAAAAACAGAACTTTTGGTTCACTTAACAGGGCTCTAACAACATTTAATCTTTGTCTCATCCCGCTTGAAAACGCACCAACAGGAGTATTCTTCCAGTTTGAAAGTTTAACCATATCCAATAATTCATCAATCTTTTCTTCAAGTTTGTTTCTACTCAACCCGTAAAGTCTACCAAAAAACCTTAAATTTTCCGCTGGGGTTAACTCAGGATAAAGAAGAATTTTCTCAGAAACAATACCGATTATTTTTCGTATAGAAAAAGTATCATGTAGAATGGCAAAACCCATAATTTTAGCAGTTCCTTCTGTTGGACGGGTTAAAGTTGACAACATACGTACCAACGTAGTCTTCCCAGCACCATTCGGTCCAAGTAAACCAAAAATTTCACCTTCCTTCACCCTAATGTTAACATGGTCAACAGCAGTAAAACCATTAAACCTTTTAGTCAAATCAAAAGTTTCAATAGCAACCCCACCAGAAACATCTGAAACCATTTAAAACCCCATTTTCATACGCTTGATGTTATCTTTGGATAGCATTAGTTCATATATATCACTGCTATATAAAAATTATCAACGATTTTTTGGA
>CAZNLG010000085.1:0-5023 GCA_964573765.1 uncultured Candidatus Bathyarchaeia archaeon
TAAAAACTGGTGTAAACGGTTTATCAACCCTTCCATTCAAAAAATCGAATGTTTTTTCATCAGGTTCAACTATCCCTGTTTTAGCTCCTGCTTCAACAGCCATGTTACAAAGCGTCATTCTACCATCAATACTAATATCTTTAATCGTTGGACCGGAAAATTCTAAACTCTTATAGTTTGCCCCTTCTTCACCCAACAATCCGATTAAATGTAAAATTAAATCCTTGGGAAAAACATGTTTCTTAAAAATTCCCGTAACATTAATCTTCATAACTTCAGGAACTTTAAACCACAAAGTTCCCGTTGCAAAAACTGCAGCAGCATCTGTTGAACCTATCCCCGTTGCAAAAGCCCCAAATGCACCATAAGTACATGTATGAGAATCTGCCCCTACGATTACTTCACCAGGTCTGACATAACCTTTCTCCGGAAGTAGCTGATGACAAATACCTCCTCTACCAACATCATAAAAATTTTCGATTTTGTAGTCTCTGACAAATTTACGTAACCTTTTCTGAAGTTCAGCTGAATGAACCCTGTCTGCAGGAATCTGATGGTCAAAAACAACAACGATTTTGTTTCTATCCCATAACTTCTTTTTCCTTATCTTTTCAAAAGCATCAAGTGTAAGGGGTCCTGTAAGGTCGTGAACCATAACAACATCAACTTTAGCTTCTACAAACTCTCCTGTTTCAACCTTCTCTTTACCAGCAGCTTTAGCTAAAATTTTTTTTGTAAGAGGTTGACCTTTTGACAAACACGTTTCCTCCTTAATTCAACATATAAAAGGGAATGAGAGAGTTTGTTTAAGTCAAAAAAGGGTGCTATTTTTCAAGTCCAGACATCTTTCTTATCGTCTTACCCACTTTTTCAAGTTGATGGTTTTGAATTTCTTCCATCATTTTGTTTAGGTTTTTACAACCGCTTTTATATTCTGTAAGCCAGTTTTTTGTGAAAAATCCTTCTTTTACTTTTCTAGCTGCTTCCTTCATGTTTCTTTTTACATGTTCATCAATGATTTCCGGTCCTATTGAAAGTCCTCCATACCTTGCTGTTTCAGACACTGTTGAAAGCATCATGGTCAATCCACCTTGATAGATAAGGTCCACTATGAGTTTAAGTTCATTACATGCTTCAAAATATGATAGTTCAGGAGGGTAACCTTCTTCTACAAGAACTTCAAAGCCTTTTTTTATGAGTTCTATTATACCACCAACAAGTACACATTGTTCTCCTATCAGGTCACTTTCAGTTTCATCTTTAAATGTGGTTTTTATGACACCAGCTCTTGTACATCCTAAAGCTTTTGCCATTTCAAGGGCTAAATTCTCACATTTTCCCGTGTAGTCTTGGTAAACAGCTATCAAAGCTGGAGTTCCAAAACCATTAAGATAGGTTTCTCTAACCTTACTACCTGGAGCTTTAGGTGCAACCATAAAAACATCAATGTTAGGTGGAGGGACTATTAGCTTAAAGTGAACGTTAAATCCATGAGAAAAACATAATGCTTTTCCTTCCGAGAGATTTGGTTGAACTTCTTCATGGTAAACTGTGGGTTGAACCATGTCAGGAATTAACATGTGAACAATATCTCCCTTCTTTACTGCTTCTGAAACCTTAAAAACTTTGAATCCATCTTTTTCAGCCTGTTTCCATGAAGTACCCCCAACTCTTAACCCCAGAATCACTTCAATCCCTGAATCTTTTAGGTTTTGGGCTTGAGCTTTTCCCTGGCTACCGTAACCAATAATTGCAACTGTTTTGTTTTTAAGGTAATCTGTTTTGACATCTTTATCATAATAAATTTTTAACGTTTTCATTTTGCTCTCTCCTAAACTGATTCAGCTCCCCTTGTTAGGGCTGTTATTCCTGTTCTTGCAACTTCTTTTACACCAAAAACCTTGATTAAATCTAAGAATGCGTTTATTTTTTCAGGGTTACCTGTAATTTCAACGATCATAGATTCCGGAGAGACATCAACAATTCTTCCACGGAAAATCTTTGAATAATGGAGAAAATCAGACCTAGATTTTGAATCTTCCACATGAACTTTTATCAGAGCTAACTCTCTTAAAACAGATTTTTCCGGATTTAACCGTTTAATCTTAACAACTTCAATAAGTTTATGAAGATTTCTTGCAACAAGTTCAACGGTTTTATCATCTCCCTTGACAACCAACGTCATACGAGCAAATTTACCATCTCCGATTGGACCAACCGAGAGACTTTCAATGTTAAATTCTCTTCTTCGGATCATGTTTGTAACTCGGAAGAGAACACCTGGCTTGTTTTCAACTATCGTTGCAATTATATGATTTTGTTGAGATTGACTCAAGTTTTCACCTTCGGGGAAAATTTAAACAAATGTTTTAGAGTTAGGTATCAACTTACAGTCTATTAAGTTTGTTGATCTTAAATTAACAAAAGTAACACCACATTTTCATCTAACCTTTATATTTTAAGATAGCTGCAACACCACCAAAAGATTTTAGAAGCATTTCTCCTTCTTCATGGGAAGCAGAGATCATTTCAACTTCAATGTTTGCTTTTTCAGCCAATTCCACAAAAACATCCAATAACTCTTTTTTCTCAGAAATTTGAAGAGATTGATTACCACATTTTGGACATGGTTTTTTTGAAATTTCGATTTCAAACCTTGGAACTTCGGATGGTTTTAGGTTTAATTGTTCTGTATAATCACAGTTTGAACATTTTACGGAGACACTTATAAGGTTAAGTTCTTCTGAGAGAAGGAGAGTTTTTACTAAACCTGCTTCAATACTTTTTTTAACTTCTTCTGTTCCATAAACAACTAAACCAGAATCCTTCCCCAGCTCACGTAAAAATTGTTGAATAAGTTTTTTCTCCTGAACATATCTTACGTTTTCAAGAATTTCTGGTGCTTTAAAGAAAATTTCTTTTACACCTTGTTCATCCACGTAAGCTGTGTCAACGACTGCAAGTATTTTGTCTTTTAAAGTGTAATGAAGATAATTCCCGTCTAGAAAGTCCTGTTTTGTGGGTCCTGGTCCACCGATTATAATTCCACGAAGGTCAGGAATACTAAGAAAAATCTGATTAGCATAATTTGCTACACGTTTATAGTACTCGTTTATTTCAGCTTCCCTTAATCTTTCAAACCTTCTTGCTGATTGACCACCAGCTCTATGTTTACCAGAAATTCCTGAAGTAATCGATTTTACAATCTCTAAATGTCTACCCTTTAAAGTTGCATAGGTGGCACCACTTCCATCCAACACAAGGATACCATAGGTTTCCTTTTCCTTAACCAATTCAAGCAGGGGTTCAACATGAAACCGTGAATCACACCTGTAAAGATAAATGTCCACAGGTTCAGGAGGAATTATCACATAAGTTTCCATTTTTTCAGAACCAGGAGGACCCCTAGGAATCGCCCCACAAAAAATTGCTAAACCAGTAGGAGGGACTTCACGGAAAAGTTTTAAACGTTGAATTACTCTTTCAATAGCATCTTGAACATTATGTCTGGTCGTTCTAGATTTGATGTTTGATGCTGTTCCATACTCTTGACGTAACGTGTTTAAAACATCACTAACCTGTCTTCCAGGTGGAATGTACAAGCTTATTAGTTCTGTATGTCTACCTTGTTTTGAAGCTAGTTCTTCCAGTAGTCTTTTCATCTTAAAACGTTCAAGAGATGAGCTTTGCTTAACCGTGCTTTTTTCTTCTAAGCTGATTTCTCATTCACCTTGGTAACTTTTCATACAACTTTCTTTATATAAGCTTTAAAATCTTATAAACTAGTCTTTAGGTTAGCTTCAACGATAAAGAAAAACAAAGCTATTTATCTCTGTTTTCAGTAAGCTAATTTCTGGAGAAAACAAGAGTTAAAGGTATGACTAAATTGAAAATTACTCTTAAACTAGGAAAGTTTCTGTTTCCTTCCAAGTTAGATGTAAGTTTAATGAAAACATATGTGGAAACTTTTAGAAGAATGGTGGGGAAGGGTGAAAAACTTCTACTGGTTACTGGTGGTGGAGAAGCTGCAAGAGAGTATATTAAAGCAGCAAGGGAAGCAGGTATAGATGAATCAGCCTGTGACCAACTGGGAATAGAAATATCAAGAATTAATGCCTACTTTTTAATTCAGCTATTACAAAACTTAGCCTATCCAGAAGTTCCCACCACAATAAAAGAGTTAAAGGAGTTTTTTTATCATGGAAAGATAGTTGTGATGGGAGGTTTAACTCCCGGTCATTCAACGATGGCTGTAGGTGCTTTAGCTGCTGAAGCTATCGGTGCTGATTGTTATATCATAGCTAGTGATGTTGATGGAATCTACACAAGCGACCCAAAAATTCACAAAGAAGCAAAAAAATTTGAAGTGATATCAACAGATGAAGCCTTTAAGATAGCTTCAGAAGGAAGAATCTGGGCTGGAACCTATGAAATAGACCCCATAGCAATAAAGATAATAGAAAGGTCAAAAATTCCTGCTTATTTTATAGATGGAAGAAACCCAAAAAATTTAGAAAAGGTTCTGACAGGAGAAAAAATCGGAACCTACATTAAACCATCTTAAGGTGAAAGAAACATGGATTTGGAAAAAATTTTTGGAAGTAAGATGCAAACAAGATTGATGCAATACATGCTTGAAAATTCTACAAAAGTGTTTAATCAAGCTGGTTTAGCTAAACGTTTAAACTGTTCTCCTTCAACTATAGCTAGAATAATAGAACCTTTAGTTAAAGAAGGAATCCTGATGTATGAACAAATTTCAGGTCAGATGAAAATTCTAGCTCTAAACCTTGAATCTGAAAAAGTACAAGCACTCATGGAATTTTATGAAAAAGTTAAAAGAATGTAAATTGGTTTAAGTTACATAAACAACTGAAAGACCGTCAACAACCAAATAGGTATGGTAAAAACAGCCCAAACCAGACGACTCCACACAAAAACTTTCTGCCCATCCAATCCAGCCAACGGAAGAAGGTTAAACCCCGCCAACCAAAGATTTATCATAAAACCAAGATTACCCACC
>CAZNLG010000086.1:0-2258 GCA_964573765.1 uncultured Candidatus Bathyarchaeia archaeon
TCCTGTCAAAAGAATTTCTATGGAAGGTTTTCTTATGGTTGGAGATTCTGCTGGACATGTTAAATCAACAACAGGAGGTGGAATATATTTTGGTTTGAAAGCTGCAAGTTTAGCTGGTAAAACCGTGGTTGAATGTTTGAAAGAAAAAAGAAAAATAAACCTTAGTTTGTATGAGAAAAGATGTAAAAAAGCTTTCTATGGGGAGCTTAAATTTACATCTTTTATACGTAATCTTCTTGATAAACTTACAGATGAAGACCTAAACCAGATTTTTAGTCTCCTTTTGGAAGAAAAAAACTTTATGAATAAAATAAGTCAGGAATGTTCTTCTCAGACACAATCAAAAGCTTTCAAATTACTCGTTAAAAACATTAGGCTTCTTACAAAAATATGCAAATTTCTTCCAAGATTTTTATAGGTACAACGAGGGGGATGATAAGGCTTATAAGGCCTCTCAAAAATATTCCCTTTCAAAGTCGGTAGGGGATAATGTGTGCTACACCCCACAAAGATGGTTAGAATAGAAGTTGTAGCTCCAACAGAAAAAACTGACAAGATCATCAGAAATATAGGAAAATTTGGAATTGCTCATTTTATAGATATTACAAGAACAAAAGAGTCCAAGTATAAAGAACTAGCAGAAGAAGTAAGACATGTTGAAAGAGAAACACTTCTCCTTCAACTTTCAAGCAGAATTAACAATCTTGTAAGAAAACTTGAACAAGTCCCCTACCCTAAACCTATGGTTGTTGAAGAAGACTCGACCAAGATTCTAAAAGAAATTGAAGATAAAATAAGCATCCTTGAAACTGAATGTGCAAAAATTGAAAATGTTATGAAAGAATTAAGTGAAGAGAAGGCTTCCTTGGAAAGGGATGTTCGTCAACTGTACGAAGAATATGAAGGAACAAAAAGATTTCTAACAGAAAACAAGGTTGACCTCTCAATTCTTTCTACAATCAAACCGGAAACCTTGAAACTAAGAGATAAGCTAAAAAACCTTTATGATAAACTGTTAGAACTTCAGAGAACTTTATCCTTTGTTGATATGGCTGGAAAAATGAGTTCTTCTTATGAAACTGTTTCAAACGATGAAGCTGAACTACGAAACTTTGAAAAAACCCTCATGGAAACCATAAATCTTAACCAGCAGGTTAAAAGAATAGTTCCTCTGGCTTCTGAAGAAGCTGGTAAAGTTGAAAGTATATTAGGTGAAATAAGAGAAGTTGTTGGAAAGAAACTAGAAGCAATAGAAAAACTTGAAGATGCAAAAGAAACTCTAAAATCATTTAGAGTTGAAGTAGAAGAAGTCATGAAAAGCTTAACTGAAGAAGCTTTAACAGTTTTGGAATCTACCTTTGAATCAATTCTTCAAGAAATTCTACAAACAACAGAAGCTTTAGAAAAGCTTAAGTTAGGTTCACCTGAAGTAGAAAAGTCCATTCAAAAAATTTCAAGTCTTGCACATGAAGTTAGAACAAGATTTGAGATTTTGGAAAACATCGACAAGTATCTGGCTTTGGATTCTGTAAAAAGTTTGATTGATGAAATTCGTGGAGGAAAAATTGAAGAAATTAAAAATATGTTTGAGAAAAGTAAGGAACTTTTAGTAAGTCTTCCTGTTAAACATCTAAAAACTGTTGAGAGAGCTTTTGAAGTTTTGTACATGGAACATAGGATAAAGGAGTTAATGGAAGAACCGGTTAAGCTTAAAGAAAAACTAATTGAAATAGCAAAAAATTCGGATTATATCCATGCATACAACGAAATAGTTGAAATTGAACTTGCCATAGAAAATCTTTACAGAAGATTTAGGCAAACTGGAAAAACAAGTGTGTTTGAAGTTTGGGTAAGAAAACCAGATGTAAAGAAAACTATTGATACTATAAAGGAAGCTTGTCCAACAGCTGTGGTTAATGTAACTGGTGAAGAAAAAGGGGACATACCCCCAACCTTTATGGAGAACCCGAAGGTGGCAAAACCGTTTGAAAAACTTGTTGCAGCTTTTGGTTTACCGAATTACCATGAACTGGACCCAACATTGATTACTGTGATAACTTTCCCGATAATCTTTGGTTTAATGTTTGGAGACATGGGTCATGGATTAATCCTACTTATCGGAGGGCTTCTTATTCCAAAAATTTGGAATAAGTTTAAACTTAAAGGTGAAATTTGGGATGCAATATATGAAGGAAGAAATCTTATAGTACTTTGTGGTCTAACAGCAACTGTTTGTGGTTTTCTTTATGGAGAGTTTT
>CAZNLG010000086.1:2268-4995 GCA_964573765.1 uncultured Candidatus Bathyarchaeia archaeon
ACCTACAACCATCGAGTATGCTTCTCATCATCCGGGTGTTCCAACATGGTATTCCAGTTTAACTGGTTTAGATAAAGCACCATGGTTTAGTCCACTGGAAAACTTAATTTTCTTCTTTAAAATAGCCATAATCATCGGAATAATCCATATATCCTTTGGACTTATACTGGATGTGGTCAACAAAATATCAGCTGGAGAAAAAAGAGAAGCTTTAGCTCCAATTTCTTGGCTTTGGTTCTACGGAAGTCTTTCCTACCTGTTTATACTCATCATGTCACCAGAATATGGGCCTGCTGATGTTATATTAAACATGCGTTTACTGGTTATGTTTTTGCTTGTACCCTTTGTAGGTATGTTGATTTTACATAAACTTGCTTTAGGAGAGTTTATGGAAGCTTTTTCTGAAACAATAACAAAAGCTATAGAATCGATCTCCAATACCTTCTCCTATTCACGAATCTTGGCTTTAGGTGTAACCCATGCAATCTTCAGCGAAATAGCTTTACTTGGAACTGGTAACCCATTAATGTTTTGGCTTGTCCTTTTCATGGTTACCCTCTTTATGATAATCGCCTTGGAAGGGATCATAACCTTTGCACACTCCCTTAGGCTTCACTGGGTTGAATGGTTCAGTAAATTCTACAAGGGAGACGGTGTACCATTTGAAGGTTTCACATTTAGAAGGAGGTTTACCGTCGTTGGTTAAACCTAGAAAAACATTTTTCCAAAAAATCATACCACCCAAACCAGCAGAACTTCAAGGATATTCATTAAACAGAATAATGATTTTTGGTTTAATCCTTCCAGCTTTTGTTTTTCTTGGTCTATTTTTGGGTATCCATCTTTCCTTTAGTTTAGGCTTACCTGTTAACATCGCATTTATTGTAGTTGCTCTTTGGACCTTTACAGGATTTGCCTTTGGAACATTTATCTTGATGCGTTATACACCTAAACTTATAAAATATGCTGAGGTAAAAAGAAAATGTTAAGGTCCATTCTTCAGTATGTTGAATTAACACCCAGAATTAGAGGAAAAAAATCTTTTTTACTTGTAAAAAGTGATTACGACTCCATGATTTCTGCTGAAAGTATTTCCACGGCTTTTCGTAGACTTGAAGGGACAAAGTACAGACCCTACATAAGCCAGTTGTTGATGGGAGAGTTTGACCTTGGAAAGACTGAAGAAAACCTTACAAAAGCTTATCAGGACGAGTTTAATTTTGTACTCTCCAAACTTAAAAACAAAAAAGCTAAGGAATTTTTTGAAGAATTCAACAGATATTATGAACTTAAATGTTTAGCATCAATCCTAAAGTCGATAATTCTTGGTGTTAAATGGGAAGAAGCATTAAAGTATGTAACTCCTTTCGGAAAAATTGACCTTTCAACATGTAAGAGTTTGATTGAAGGTAAAAATGTAAAAAATGTTCTTCAACTCATCCAAGAAAAACTCTTAGTAAGAGAACTTGAAAAAACCATGAAAGAAATTGAAGACCCTTCAAAACAAACCCAAAAACTTGAATTGGTCATAACCAAACATGCTTTCACAAAAATATGGGAAAAACTTCTACAGCTTAAAGGTAGAGATAAGTTATGTATAAAGCTTGTTGGTATAAACGTAGATATGTTAAACATCATGACGGTTTTAAGGTTAAAAAAACTTGAGCTTAAACCTGAAGAAATCGAAGCTTACATAATTCCTGTGTATCACTTGTTGAACGAAAAAGACGTAAAAAGAGCAATTTCAGCAACTACGGAAAAGGATTCGATAAAGGTTTTTGTTGCTTCTCGTTATGTTGATGTAATTTCACCCTTAACAGGTACCTATGAAGTTAGAGAAGACCTTTCTGTTTTTGAAATAGCATTAAAACGTTACCATGCAAGGGAATGTGAAAGAGTGTTCTATCAACCTTTCTTCCATCTTGGTGAAGCTTTGGCATATCTCTACTTAAAATGGTATGAAGTAAAAGACTTAATTGCCATCATTGCAGGTAAATACTTTGGATTAACAGCAGATAAGATAGAATACTCACTTGTGCTACATCAACCACCCCACCCAGTTTAACGTTAACCGAAAGTTTTAAATGGTGTATTTTACAAACACCTAAACCATCACCAAAACTCTACATGGGTGAGTTGTTTGAACGTTAAACCAAAAATCTTACTGTTCACAGCCTTAGTTATCCTTCTTGCTGGAACATGTATAAGTGGTGCATACGCAGGTACAACTGATGCTGGACAGACAAACGTTACATCCAACTCACAAGCCCTAGGTATGATAGCGCTTGGAGCTGGTATAGCCATAGCAATCGCTGGTTTTGGTGCAGCATTCGCACTTGGAATGGCTACTTCAGCCATCGCAGCTGCAGGTGCAGAAAGACCTGAGATCATAGGTAGATTCTTCATCTACATCGTTTTCATTGAAGCAATCGCAATTTATGCTCTCATTGTTGCCATATTCATAATCACAATGTTGCCAGCATATTTGTAACTCTTAATTCCTGTTAACTAAACAACAATCAACTTAAAATTTTTTACTTTACAACTTAACTTCTGTTTAGGGTAAAAATGTAATATACTAGTTTAGACCTAATTTTAGAATCACGGGGGACCCTTATTGGTTGAATGTCCAAATTGTAAAGGTAGCAATGTAACAAAAGTTAAAGAGTGGGATGTTAAACCTAAGAAAAAGACAGGCCCAGCTCTTCATGTAACTCTGTATCAATG
>CAZNLG010000087.1:0-4873 GCA_964573765.1 uncultured Candidatus Bathyarchaeia archaeon
TCCCTTAATTACCCTGAGAAATCGTTGATGTGCCCGATTACTTTTGCGAAACCCCTTTTTATGAAGTCTAAATCTTCAAGGTTTCTGATGGATGTTAATCTTCTAAAAACATATTTTGGATTAAAAAACAACTTATACATTTCTCTGGTCATTTCTTTTACATCTTCTTCGTTTAAAACACATTTCATCACAAGCTTCTTCATATCATAATCATCCCAATCCAAAGTTGTAAGCAAACCTTTCCTTTTACATTCTTCAAACATTTTGGTTCCTGGATAAGGTATCACTATAGTTGCTTGAAGTGTATCAGCCCAACCCTTCTCAAACAAATATTTAGCCAACCTAAAAGTCTTCCACATATCTTCCTTTGTTTCCCAAGGATAACCAACCATAATCGTTATATGAGGTTCCAAACCAGCCAACTTAGCCTTCCTACAAGAATCAACGATCTCTTCTACGGTTAACTGTTTATTTATCCTGTCTAAGGTTTCTTGACTTGCTGATTCAAGTCCAAACAAAAGCATCCTAAAACCAGCCTTCTTCATCAACCTATAATCTTCAAAACTACATGCACCAAAACGCATATTACAACTAAAATCAATCGCTTCGTTGTAACCCCTCTCTATCATCAGTTTACAGAATTTTCTTAACCATCCACCAACCGGAAAAGTACCAGTATCATCAAAAACAGTCTTCACACCATACCTCTCTATAAGAAAACCTATCTCATCAACAAGCAACTCCGGCTTTTTAACCCTCCATGTAGGAAAAAGTGTAGTCCAAGAACAGAAAGTACAACCACCATTTTTTCTATGCCAACAATCCCGACCAACCATCGTGTAGGTTCCAGGAGTACGTTTAAAATTCCCATTTTTATACGCATAAAGTTCCCATCTAGTTAAATCTCTATCTATAAACGGTAAACTATTTAAGTCGTGATTTGTTTGGAACTTTCCCGTATTTTTCATTTCACCATTTTTTCTGTACCATATTCCATGTTCAAGATTTTCTGTTTTACCGTTTAAATATTCAACCAAGTTTAGAAGAAGAAAATCATAGTCACCACCTTCCAGAATAAAATCCACTTTACTATTTTCCATGGATTCCATAGGCAATGCAGTAACATGGTCTCCTACCAAAACCACTTTAGTATCAGGACTAACCTGTTTTATATCACCAATAATCTTCCAATGTTTTTTAACAACAGGAGTTTTTGTTTCAATCATCACCAAATCAGGAGAAATTTTTTCAAAATCCCTAAGCCACTGACTATAACTTTTCTCTTCCGCAATTCCATCATCCCAAACAACATCATATCCAGCTTGTTTAAGCAAAGTAGCCGCATAAGCAGGAACACAAGGATAAATGTAGGTCGGTTCAGAAAACCATTGAAACTGTCGGTTTTGAGATAGGAGAGGTATACCCTTCTTATTTTCGATCGGAGGATAGGAGATTGATATCTTCATAGAGGTTATTCACTTTTTGAGTTCTTTCCTTGTTAATCCCAAAAGAAAAGCCAACCCGTAAGTTAAATGTGTTGTCATTATCCCAAGAAAAACAAATGGAGAAAGTCTAATATCACATTTTCTTGTTTCAACCACAGCCACAAACAAACAGATAAAAACGTACAATATGGTAAGCAGGATGTAAAATATAAACCAAATTTTGCTAAACGCACCAACTACCAATCCCATCAGTAAAAAGATAAGCAAAAAAGAAGGAAAGAAATATCCAAGCTTCAAAGAGTTACCTCCAAATTTTTTAGCAAAAAAACCACGATGTAACCCAAATTGCCAAACCTGTCCCAAGTGTTTTTTAAAAAGTGGTTTTCTGTGGTGATAGACAACAACATCTTGGGCTTCTACAATTTTCCAACCTTTTTTCCTTATCTCCAAACATAGAAGAGTATCTTCCCCAGGCCAATACTTCTCATTCCAACCTTTAATTTTCTCAAAAACTTCCTTATGTACGATTAGGTTACAAGAGTGTACTTCATCCGTTTCGGAAACCTTTTTTTGTTTATACCGACTGGCTAAACCACCCATAAGAAGAGAAGAAAAAACCAAACCACTAGCTTTTTGCATAGATGAATCTTCTGGTGGAGTTAATCCAGGTCCCCCAACAGCAGCAACACCAGTCTGGTTGTTTAAATATTTTAAAGCGTTTTCAAGCCATTCTTTACTTGGGTATGCATCTGAATCGATGAATGCATAGATTTCTCCTTCAGCATTTTTTATCCCTATGTTTCTTTTTGCTCCAGGAGTTAAAGGACCTGTCGGAATTATTTTGATGTCTTCCATCGAGTCTTCCGGTTTATCGTCTGGTAAGACTATTATCTCGTAGCTTGACTTTGGATACTCAAGGTTTTTACAAAAATCAATACACTGTTTTGTGTAGTCGTCTATTTTCTTACATGGAATTATTATGGAAACTTTCCAGACCACTATAACTAACCCAAAAAAGCTTTTTCAAGGTTCTCATTGTAAGCAAAATAGACAGTACCGTCAGGTTTTAATTCCCTTGCTATTTTAATGACTTCTCGGATACCATCTGTATCAAGGTCAGCTATAAACAGGATAGGTGTTAACTTTGACCAACCTTCCACCATTGAACTTTTTGCTTTAAGAAACTCCTTTTCAACAGTCTCCAACGGAAACCCTAACCTGATTAAGTCGTTAATTTTTAAGGGTAAGGTAAAAGACTCAAATGTTAATGTTTGATATAAAATTTTGAGTGCTTCAATCTGTTCTTCTTCATTTTTAAAACATTCTTCAACAAACCTACCCAATTCATAGTTTATACAGGCTAAACCATCACCCCTATGGTAAACCATTGGCTGAATAAAATCTAAGATTCTACATAACTCCCCATAATTTTGCCCAACAAGTAAAGCTAGACTTGGTGTGAATAAAGCAGCTCCAACTTCAACTTTTGAATCAACTTCTTTAACCATACTTTTTACATCTAAGACATATTCCGTGATGGATTTACAACGAAACGTCAACCAATCCTTTAGTTCTTGTATATTTGAATGAAGAAGACCAGTAAGAAACTTTGAAAAATCTGGTAAGTTATGCAAATTGAAGCTTTTCAAGTGGTCCTTGATGTGAGTTAGATTTAAGCCAAATTCTTTGCTTTTTCTTTGACATTTTTCACAGAAACAGGTTAAAAAAGCTGATAATCCACCTCCAAGTGAAGGAAACCTAACACCATCCAAGACTAAACCAGTGACATCTAGGTTTACCGCTTCTTTAACACGTTGAATACTGTATTCACGAATTTTTGGGTTGTTTGGACAACCAGACCCAACCCAGAAAACTTTTTCACCGTAAACGTTCTCCACACCGAATTGTACGTTATCATTTGGAGTCTTAAAGACCCAAATACAAGCATAAACTTTTAAACCTGCTTCTTTCGCGTTTTTAACAAATTCTTTTTTTGGCTCAGTAAATACAGCATCAACACCAATCTTAACTAACGAATCCACAGTTTCTTTGGTTACGGGTCCGTAAACCCCAAAGCTGTAACTCATATCTTCAATCCCAGTCTAAGAGTATTGATACCATTTTAGGATTCTAAGCCTATACGTAATTCCCATCAGGTCCAGAAACATTCTCCATATATCCAAAAAACTGAACACCCCCCTTCTTAAATGAAGGTTAACCGGCAACTCAATTATCTTCAAACCACAGAGGTCAGCTACAACCAAAAATTCCACATCAAAAGCAAATCTTTTAACCGTAAGCTTGGGAAAAATTTTTTCTAAAGCCCTTCTTTTAACAGCTTTTAGACCTGCCTGTGTATCACTTAATCTTAACCCCGTGAAAAGTTTAACGAGTAAGTTAAAACAACAGCTTAAAAATTTTCGTAACAACGGCATTTCCACGTAAGATTGAGGATGCCGCTTTGAAGCTATAACAACATCTCCATAATTTAAAGCTTTAACATAATGAATAAGCTGGTTGGGAGTTATCTCCATATCACTATCCATAAAAATGACAATTTCACCAGTAGCATAAGTAAACCCGGTTTTTAAAGCATATCCCTTACCCATGTTTTTTCCGTAACCCACAACCTTTACTTTTCCTCCATAGTTCTCTGCTTCCCGTACAGCTACTTCATAGGTTGAATCGTTTGAACCATCGTTAACTATAATGACCTCGTAGGGTAACCCAACTTCCGTGAGGCTCCTGTTCAAGCCTTGAAGAGTTAGACTTATTCTATCTTCTTCATTGTAGGCAGGAAGTATAACACTTACTTTAGGTTTCAATTTTTCATGTAAAGTTGAAGATTAAAATATAGCTACACATAGTCAAAAATTTTCCTATCTACCTTGGTTCTGTTTGCTTTTTCCAACTCTTTAAACTTTATCTCCATATCCATAGCTTCCGACAAAGCTTGAGTCACCAATAACCAGAAAAGCTTTTTGTCTTTCACAACCAGCCTAACTCCTTCCAACAAAGCTTTTAAAGCCAATTTTGTTGGAGCCTTCTCCAAAGGTACAACATCCACAGGTATTCTCAAAACATCTTCAAGAAGGTTAGCAAGCTTAACGAGGTCTTTCAACTCAAAACTGGGGTCCAGATAGACTCCAACATCCACATCCCTAACAAACTCCCTCCTCAGGGCAGAACCAAAAAGTACGGCTATCTTCACTTCAGATATGGTACTAAGGGTTTTTCTTAACTTTTCTGCAACCATATCGACAGCTATTTCATGGTATTTTATACTCAACCCAAGAAAACCTCTTCTACTCTACTAAGAAACTCTTCAACACATTTAAAGTTGGTCTTCACATCACGATAGACCTTTTCATCTTCCACAGTCCAGTAACGGTGAATTAGAAGATTTCGTAACCCGACCAAAGATTCAA
>CAZNLG010000088.1:0-4760 GCA_964573765.1 uncultured Candidatus Bathyarchaeia archaeon
AAATCATTCCCTAAAAACTGGTAAAAAGAAAAAGAAGTGGTAAATTTTTCTCCACTACCAACTTGGAATATGTCCGATTTTGTACCACAGATTGGACTATGAAGCTTGAAAAGTTCTCAACGATACCAAACATATTACTCTGTAAGTTTAGATGCATCTGTAAGGTTCATGGTCATTGTCGTTGACTTTCCAATGTCTAACCAATTGGTGAACTCATAAAACATTTATTACGGTGGTCAAAGCAATTTTTAGTTAGAAATTCAATTTTATGGTCTTCAAATTTGGAGGAATTACAATGTCTTCTATTGGGAAAGGTATCTCTTACCGGGTCTTTCTTCAGAAATATAGACGTTACTGCGGAAAAGATGCTTTTAACTTTAACCTTCTTGCGGTTATCTCCCTAACTGATTCCCTAAAATCTTCTTTTGGTCCTTTTGGAAGGGACAAATTGGTGCTTGGAGAGAATGAGTTTGCTTTAGCTAAGGATGGTTTTACCATACTTAATACCATTAGTCCTTTTTCACCTGTTATCACGCTATTGAAAGACTCTGTGAAAAATCTGAAGGAGACCGTCGGGGATGGAACACTTACTGCCATCCTTCTTGTCGGAGAGTTGTTGAAAAAAGCTGTCAGTCTAATAGTGAGGGGTATCCCTTCCTCAAAAATAATTAAGGGATATTCCTTAGCTTGTAAAGAAGCTTTAAACATGTTTGAAACTTTGTCCCATAAATTTAAGATTGAAGATTCTTCACAAACTCAAAAAATTATCTACACAGTGTTACATGGTTCCGGGCTTACGGATGTCGAAATAGCTGAAAGTAAACTTTGTAACCTTATCCAAGAAGCCGTCTATACCGTGTTGGAAAAGTCTGAAGATGGTGTTGATTTTGACCTAGACCAAGTTAAAGTTATGGGTTTAAAGGAAGGTTTTGCTGAACAATCTATGTTGGTTAAAGGAGTTGTTTTCAAATCTTTAAGTGAACTTCACCTGGCGATGCCTCGAAGAATTGTTAATCCAAAAATTTTATTGGTCAATTCACCCATAGGAGTTGAAAAACCTTACACTGCAACAAAGATAGAGTTAACAACACCTGAATCCTTGGGTAGAGTTAGGGATTATAAGGTTAAGTCTGTTTTAAGATTTATAGATAGGGTTAAACAGTTAGGTGTTAACGTTGTTTTTTGTTCAAGAAAGATCGATGATATCTCTATGTCCTACTTTGCAAAAAACGATATTCTTGCTGTTCCAAACTTGAGTAATACGGACATAAGAAGACTTAGTAATGCAACTTATGCTAGACCTGTTTTTAACCTTGAAAACCTACAAAAATCTGACCTCGGTCAGGCTGAAATCGTAGAAGAAAGAAGGTTTGGTAGAGTTAAAAGAATTTTTGTTGAATGTAAAAACCCTAAGGCTGTAACTATATTCCTCTTGGGAGCTACAAAACGAGCAACTGTTGCCACAAGAAAAGCATTAAAAGCGATTTCCACGGTCATTCGTAAACCTAGGGTTCTTGTGGGTTGCGGTGCAATAGAAATGGAAGTTGCTCAAAGGTTAAAATCTTATGCTCTTAAGTTGGAAGGAAAGGAACAATTAGCTGCTTTAGCGTTTGCAGATGCTTTAGAGTCTCTACCTCTAATCCTGGCTTCCAACTCTGGTATTAACCCCCTTGATGCCCTTGTTAAACTTCGAGAGCTTCATAAGCATGGTAAAAGTACGGCTGGTTTTGACGTTGAAAAAGGAAAAATGGTTGAAAAGATAGAAAAATGGATTGAACCTTTAGAGGTTAAAAGTCAAGTCTTAAAATCCGCAGTTGAAACCACATCAGTCATCCTCAGTTTAGATGATATTTTGGTTAACATGGAAATTTTAAAACAATAGGGGGATTTTTCGGTTTGTTTTTGTTTTCAAAAAACTCTGTGAGACTGGAAAAGAGAAGTGTTAAGGAAGGTTTGATAGATACTTTTAAGATGGTTTCAGATTTAATGAAAACAGCTTTAGGACCTCAAGGCTCCTGTAAGTTGATTATAAACAACTTGCAAGAATTCATGATTACAAGTAGAGGAACAATAATGCTGAACGGTATCCTTAGTGAAGATGCCATTGTAAACAATATAATTAAGAAAACAGCAAAAACTCAGAATCAAGAAGTTGGAGATGGTGTAAAAACAACAATTATTCTTGTGGGAGAACTATTAACCAATGCTGAAAAACTGTTAGGGAACATCCATCCAAACCCGATCGTTAATGGATATAGATTAGCAACAATCAAAGCTGAAGAAGTTTTAGAAAAAATAGCGTTAACCAGATTTTCTGATGATTTTCTAAAAAAAGTTGCTTTAACAACTCTAAACAGTAGATTACTTGTAGATGTGAAGGAATTTTTTGCTGATATGATTGTTAAAGCTGTAAAACAGGTATGTGAAGTCAGGGATGGACAAAAACACATAGATTTAAACCATATCCGGATAGTAAAGAAAGAAGGAAGAAGTTTTCTGGATTCCGAATACATCGATGGTGTGGTTTTACGAGGTTTGGGTATGAAATATCTTTACCTGTATCCTAGTATGCAAAGAAAAGTGAAGAATGCTAAGATAGCTCTACTAAATCAGGGTTTTGAAGTTTCTCTGGGAGAAAAGATAAAATCAAAAATGTTTGGAAATATAGTTATTAGAAATGACCCAAATAAGGTTAGTCTATTTTTAGAGAAAGAAATCGACATGTTAAATGAGAATCTAAGAAAACTGTCTTCCTTAGGGGTTAATGTTGTCTTTTGTATGAAAGGAATAGATGAGTATGCTCTCCATTGGATGGCTGAAAAAGGTTTTTTGATGGCTAGAAGGATAAAAGATGAAGATATGGAAGCATTAATCAAAGCAACAGGTGGAAAACTTGTTAATTCTGTTGATGAGTTAACTCCAGCTTGTCTCGGAGAAGCTAAGGAAGTTGAAGTAAAACGTTATGATGGTGAAGAAATGCTTTTTGTTAGGGGATGTAAAAACCCAAAATGTATAACAATTTTGATTAGGGGTAGCTATCTTGATGAAGCTGAACAATCTATAAAAAGTGCATTGAAAAATGTTTCCCAAGTTTTGAAAAACGGAAAAATTCTACCTGGTGGTGGAGCTGCAGAAGTTGAAGTTGCTGAACAGCTTAGGATTTTTGCAAAAAACATTGGCGGATATGAGAAGCTTGCTGTTGAAGCTTATGCATCTGCTGTTGAAGCTGTTGCAAAAATTCTGGCGGGGAATGCTGGTTTAGACCCTTTAGAGGTTTTAACCAACCTTAGAAAGAGACATGCTGAGGGGGAAAGGTGGGTTGGTATTGAAGCTATTAAGGGGAAACTGGATAACATGATGAGTAACGGTGTTATTGAACCTTTAAATGTTAAACGATATATTCTTAAAACTGCATGTGAAGTTGTCGCTCTAATACTTAGAATCGATACGACTATGTACCGAAGAATGGAATTTGAAAGGAAGGTTAAAAAGCCAGCAGAAAAGCCTAGGGAGGAAGGAATACCCATGATTTTGGAAAAAACCGAAGAAAGATATTAATGCCTTAATCCCAACTTTGTAGATGTAAAATTTTAAATAGGATAAAACAGTTAGGAAATGAGAGACAAAAACTAAAGTGTTTGGGTTTAACCTTTATCATAAGGTGAATAGTTATGGCTTATGGTGCTCCTGTCGACTATTCAAGTATGATAAAAGAATATGAAGAAAGAAAGAAGGAAGAAGAAAAGAAAAAAGAAAAGAAACAAGAAAAAACAGAAGAAACATCCTAAAACAAATTTTTATATTTTTAGCTTTTTGGTGAGTCTACTTTTTATGTTTAGTCGTACATCGATTAAAGACTACATAAAAATGAAGTGTGAAGTTAAGGTTTTTAAGGAAACCTGTCTACCTACCTTTCCATCTTGGTTGTCTTTTCTCTATGAATGCATGTGTCCCTTCCTTAAAATCTTCGGTTTGGGCTAGGATTAACAGGTCTTCCATCGCTACTGCAAGCTTGTCGGGATTAATAAACTGTCTGAGAGATATACGTTTTATTGTTAATATGGCTGATGGGGATATACGCTTAATTTTGTTAATCAGCTCAGTAACAGCTTCTTCAAGCTTATCTTTAGGGACAACCCTGTTGACTAAACCTATCTCCAAAGCCTTTTTAGCGTCTATAGGTTCAGCTGTGTAAACCATCTCATTAGCAATTTTTCTTCCAAAAATTAATGGAGCAACTGTTACGTGGATTGGGGGAACAGCTCCTATCAACCCTTCAGGAACACAGAATCTTGCATCTTCGACGGCTATTACAAGGTCGGCAAGCTCAACAAGCTCACATCCACCACCGTAAGCTAATCCATTAACGGCTGCAATAATAGGCTTTTTACATTGCAGTATTTTAAGAATCTTATCTGTAAGCATGAAGAAGTATTCTGATGTTGTTGAAGGTTCACGTAGCTTTTCAAGCTCACTTATATCATCACCTGCAGAGAAAGCCCGACCTTTACCAGTTAAAACTATAACGTAAACATCTTTATCATCTTCTGCCATTTTTATTGCTTCGACGATTTCTCTCCAAGTTGTGGAATGTAAAGCATTAAGCTTTTCAGGTCTATTCAAAATTATCCATGCAGAATTATCTCTCTTTTCGTACAATATATGCTCAAAACCCTTACTTGGAAGCATCAAACTTCCCTTCCCACAATTTAACCTTTAGTTTGTAAAAAAAGATTTAAAATTTATTTGGAAGTTTAGAC
>CAZNLG010000089.1:0-4717 GCA_964573765.1 uncultured Candidatus Bathyarchaeia archaeon
ACGGGGGAACTCATAACCGTTGAGATAGGTTCATCCAACTTTCGTTCTTCTGCAATAATCTTTCTTAAGTCTCTTGCCGTTAAAATACCAACAGGTTTCTGGTTTTTATCCACAACCACAACAGAACCTACACCTTCCCTATTCATAAGAGAAACAGCATCCTTAACTGAAGTTTCCGGTAAACATACTACAGGTTTTCTTGAAATAACATCACCAATTCTTCCAACCACAGAATACCTTTCCGGTGCACGAATAAACTCTCGTTGAAGAAGTTTATACAAAGATGCAAGTTTTTTCTCCATCATGCTTATGAAGTAAACAGAAAATTTTTTGTTTAGGTTGAAAACTTCTTTAAAATCTTCACGGGGAATCAAGATACATTTAGAATCTTCTTCAGCAAAAACATGAACGTTGACGGGTGTATCTGAAAGAATAGGGGTAAAACCAAAAACTTCTCCAGGAGTTAAGTTGTCTAAAACTTCGGAATCTCCCAGGATGGTAATAAGACCTTCACAGACCACATACAAGTATTTTACAGGATAGTCACCAACATGAAGAATTGCTTCTCCACTTCTAAACTTCTTAACTGTAGCGTTTTGAACAAGGAAATCCAACTCTTTATCTTCTAAAAAGGAAAAGGGGACATGGTTTTCCAGAAACTTTTTAATGTCGGTTTTTTTCATATTCGATCAATTTAGCTTAGAGCTTAAACTCTATATAAAACATTCATTGATTAGTTTTAGCTTTTGAAACTTCAAACCAAAACAGAGTGTAAAAAAGCTTCTTGAAAAGAAGAAGAACTAAACCTATTGCAAAAAGCACCCCAAACCATATAATTAAGTCTTTAAGAACATTGGGGAACATTGTTCCAATGATGGTTTCTTTAACCCAAGGCATATACATTTTAGCCAGAAGCCAACTTGTAATGTGAAAAACAACCCAGAAAAGAACCATAAGACTTGTTGTCCTAAAGATTCTTCCCAACATTTTCTAGACCACCATGAAGAAAAAGGTTGCTAAAGCAAGAAGACCGGAGAAAAAATGTAAAATGATAAAGCATCTTGTTATTTCTGGTTCTTTTAATGGGGAAGATGCCACCATAAGTCTTGTTAAGGTTATGGGTGCTTTTTTGTCTAGATTTGCCGCTATCAAACCGTTTTCCAACAGAATCGTTGGTCTTATCTTAATCTCCCTACGTTCACGAACTCCACCTAAACTAGTTAAGATTAGAGAACCATTTATCAAGGTTGGAAGTAAAGCAAACATAGTTACTACTTCCAATCTACCCATGATAGCTGCAGCAGCAAAAGCTGCACCCACACTTAAACTTCCAACATCACTGGAGAAAACTTTAGCCGGATATTTATTGTACCTGTAGAACGCATAAGTAGTTGCAGCTAAGGAAGCAAACATTAACATAGCTTCATGTCTACCAAGAAGAGAAGCGATAAAGGTAAGAAATACTGCTGAAACCGTGGAAGTCCCAGCCATGGACCCGTTTAAAACATCGATCATGTTGGTTGCGTTGGCAAGCACTGTTACGAATACTGGTACAAAAACGACAGGGTAAAGTAAGGTTAACCGTAACTTACCTACAAAAGGAAGTTCAGGAAATGGTTGATAAACATTTAAGAACAAAATTGGAATTGAAGCCACCGCAACCAGCAAAATCTTTTGTACAGCATTTAAAGGTTTTAACCTGTCAAACACTCCGATTACCGCTGTAATCAGAATCGTTAAAAGATAAGCCAAAAAGAATGAACTATTCAGATTTAGAAACATAGAAACAACAGAACAACCAATCAAACCAAAAACAATGGATAAACCTCCCAACTCAGGAATTTCCGGTTTATCTAATTTATGAACATCGATACCTGTTATACCCCTTTTCTTCATAAAATTTGCTATAGGAACCACCGAAAAATTGACGGTTAAAAATCCAAGCAAAACAATCAGGATTAAGTAGATAAAGATTGGTTGAAGGAAAATTTTTGAAACCCTCCAGTTACAAATTTTACAGGGTTTTAATTAAATCTTTAACTTTGGGTTTTTTCACCTTTAAAATATCTAAAACTTTTAAGATTGCTTCATGAGTTTCGGGTGAAGGTGAAGCACAACAATCAACTGGAACTATGACTTCATAACCCAACTCAAAAGCATCCAACACCGTTTTAAAAAGACAAATCTCCGTTCTTATACCACAAACAATTAAAGTTTTTATGTTCTTTTCTCTAAGCAGAAAATCCAGACTGGTTCCGAAAAAAGCACTCATTCGAGGCTTTTCTATGATTATGTCTTTTTCGTTAGGGGAAAGTTCATCGACCACTTTCCATCCTTCTGTTCCTTTAACCGTATGAACAGGCATCTGTAGTTTTTTAAAGATAGAATCATCACTAAACCTAGTGTCACATGCATATACTACTAGCAAACCTTTCTTTCTAGCCTCATCAACCAAAAGTTGTATGTTGGGTATGATGGATAAACAAAACTTTCCAACGTTATCCTTTTGCATGTCAACAATTATAACCGCCTTTGTCAACCAAACCGTCTCCAAATTCTAAATGAAAGATAGATTAAAGTTTCCAGTTTTATCTGTTTTTGTTCCCAAAAATTTTCCGTTAGTTTATCGGGTTTAGGTAGGAGTTAACATTCTTAAATTCAAATTTTTCCACGGTCAACACGTTGGAAGTAAAGTTTAAAATTTTTCTTCTGACTTCATAGCTTAAGGTTGGATACCACATCGGATTTGCAAGCACAAGACTTCTCCATGCATAGAATGGTTGAACAACTTCCAAAAGTTCTTCATCACCAGTTTTCTTTAGATAATTTTCCCAGAAAAGTTCAAACAAATCCTTAAATCCACCTTCCAATTTTCCAAACGTTTGAATGGAGAAGAAAAGATAGTTTATGGTTAAGGAAGAAACATCATCTGCTGCTTCACCCCATTCTCCACGACTTCTATCCAAAACTCGAAAGTTTGTTCCTTTTTGGAAAAGAATGTTCCAAGGATGAAAATCACCATGAACTTGACAAAGACGATATGTTTTGTTTTTAAGCTTCCAACGCCATTCCACACATTTTCTTTCTATCTGGTTTAACTCTGTTTGAGTTATGAAGTCCAAGTTTTCAGGATAGTTATCTATCAAACCCATGATACATTCACCATGCCCAACAAGTTCACGAATACGTCTTTTGTACAATTCAGGTGAATTCTTCTTTTTTGAGTGAATTTTTACAAGATAATCTGAAAGAACTCTACATCTGGATAGGTCTAGTTCGGTAAGAGATTTTCTTCTTGAAATTTCTTCAAGGTCATGATAATATTCTTTTCCTTCAACCATCTCCATTAAAATAAAAAACTCTTCATAGTCACCAAGCGATTTAAGCAAACCTTTTCTTGTAAAAACTCCCACATCTAAAGCCTTAACATGTTTTGGTAGTTTGTTGTAGGTTGTATACGCAAAGATTAGATTTTGAGCTCTATCCCAAGGATACTCATGACCAAAACTATCTTTTTTCATGGTTTCAAGAACAACCTTCTTCTTTTTCTTACCAACCTTAAACTCTAACAGGTAGGGCTTACCATAACCAAAACCTTTAAGCTGTGTTGATAATTTTGAAAGTTTACCACCAAGTTGTCCTGCAGAGATAAATTTAACTTTGGAACCGTAAAGACTTGAAATGTATTTTTCCAGTGTTTTTAGGTTAAGACGAACCAAATCATTCACCAACAGTTAACTGATAAGTTAAATTTTGTTTTCCAAAAGTTTAACCATTACAATCCATACTTTTTACGAATAAACAAAAAAATCTTTTCAGCACATTTTTTCGGGTTTAACTTATCTGTTTCAACCACAACTTCAGGATGTAAAGGTTCTTCATAGGGTACACCAAAACCAGGAACAGTTGAACTTTTTCCACTCAAAGCTTTTGCATAAACACCAACTGGTGCTCCAAACGTTTTCTTTCTTTTTTTCTCTCTTGTGACACAGATGTCCAAGGGACATTTGACGTAGACTTCAACAAATTTTTTTATTTTTCTTCTTGCATTGTTACGATATTTTCTTCTGTTTCCAGTTGCATCTATCAAAACGTTAACACCGTTGTCCGAGAGAAGTTTAGCTATCAATACGAGTGTTCCGTACACGATATCTCTTTCTTCTTCTGTGTAGGTTGGTTTCGGAGTTAGAATTCTTCGAAGCATGTCTGAAGATAAAATTTGAACTTTAACGTTTCTGTTACGGAGTTTTTTGGCTAAAAATCTGGTTATAGTTGATTTACCTGAACCTGGTAAACCTGTCAGCCAAACAACCCATCCCAACAAGACAAAAAACTCCTACTGTTTCAAATCTTTGTGGGTATTATGTTTGCCTTAACTTAAAAATTTAATTTTTTGGTTAAATTTTTTCCTGACCTAAAATTGTTTCTTAAAAAATGCTGTTTAAACGTTTACACATTAAGGACTGTCTGAGTTTAGAGATGATGGAAAAATTGCTTAAATACCGGACAACACTAAATACTTTTAGATGGTTTAACGTTACTTTTATTGAAAAACTGTAAAAGTAAAGATTTAAGGGTAAAGTTAGAATGTATCTGGGCTTTTTCCGACGTAAGAAAAAAGAAGAAAAAGAAAACGTTGAAACTCTTCCAAAACTAACCCCTGAAATTTTTAGGATAGAAAAGAGTTTTACTCCAGAAGACATCAACAAGGCTAAAA
>CAZNLG010000090.1:0-4708 GCA_964573765.1 uncultured Candidatus Bathyarchaeia archaeon
TAACTTCAGATGAAACTGTTGAAGTAACTAAAGCATTAGCTGTAAAACTTGGAAAAACACCAGTTTTAAGTAAGGATTCTCCAGGCTTCATAGCTAACAGATGTGCTATTCCCTATCTAATCGAAGCTGTACGTATCTATGAGTTAGGAATAGCAACACCTCAAGACATAGATACAGCCATGAAGCTCGGTTACAATTTTCCCATGGGTCCATTTGAACTTATGGACCTAACCGGAATAGACGTATTGTTAAACGTTTTTGAATCCTTGTACAAGGAAACTGGTGACCCAAAATTTATCCCACCAGTAACCATAAAACAAATGGTTAGAGCAGGCCTACTTGGAAGAAAAACCGGAAAAGGCTTCTACGAATACAAATAAGTCATATCCAAAAATCTTCTTCAAACTACCTTTTTTTTGTCTCAAAATTTTTGTTTATTCTTTTTCTTTAGTCTCAACATTTT
Organism: uncultured Candidatus Bathyarchaeia archaeon; assembly: GCA_964573765.1. GTDB lineage: Archaea > Thermoproteota > Bathyarchaeia > Hecatellales > Hecatellaceae > CAZNLG01. Next base: position 464 of record CAZNLG010000090.1, read on the forward strand.
CCGTAACCTTAAGTTTTAAGGATTAAATTTATCTTTACGAATCGTAACATCACTATGTAGACAAATTTTGGGTTATGGTGGTTGAGTCTTGGATAAAAAAGTGGATGTACTTGTTTTGGGTGGTAGTGCCGCTGGACCTGTTGCCGCATTAACTGCAAGAAGATACAATAAGGATGCAAGTATAACGGTTGTTAGACGGGAAAAAGAAGTTCTGGTTCCCTGCGGAATTCCCTACATCTTTGGAACCCTAAAGGATGTAAAGAAAAACCTTATACCTGATGGTTTACTCTTGAACAAAAACATAGAGATAATTGTTGACGAAGCCAAAGCTATAAACAGAGACGAGAAAACAGTTTTCCTTTCCAAAGGGGAAAAAATAGGATACAAAAAACTTATCCTTGCAACTGGTTCTCTACCTGCAACTCCCCCAATCCCAGGAATAAACTTGAAAAACGTATTTGTGGTAAGGAAGGATGTAGCTTACCTTGGTGAATTGTTAAACGTCTTGGAAAAAGTTAAGGATGTTGTTGTGATAGGTGGTGGGTTCATAGGTGTTGAGTTTGCAGACGAATTCATAAAAAGAGGGTTAAACGTCACTATAGTAGAAATTTTACCACATTGCCTCCAGCTAGCTTATGATGAAGATTTCTGTACAATCGCGGAAAAGAAACTTACAGAACGTGGTATAAAACTGATGACGAACAACAAAGTTGAAGAGATCCAAGGTAACGAAAAAGTTGAAAAAGTAAAGCTTGGCAGCGGAGAAACCATAAAAGCAGACCTAGTTTTAGTTGGGGTAGGTGTTGTTCCCAATACTGAACTTGCAAAAAATGCTGGTCTAAAAATAGGTGAACAAAGAGGAATATGGGTCGACGAATACATGAAAACCACAGATGAAGACATTTTTGCTGTTGGAGATTGTGCAGAAAAATTCTCATTCTTCACAGGAAAACCTACAGCACTTAGACTTGCTTCCATAGCTACACGAGAAGCAAGAATCGCCGGAATAAACGTTTACGGTTTAAAAAGAAAAAACGTTGGTGTAATAGGTAGCTTTTCAACAATTATAGGTGACCTTGGATTAGGAGTTGCAGGTTTAACTGAAAAATCTGCTAAAGACCTTGGGTTTAACTTTGTTGTAGGAATGGCTGTAGCACCAGACAAGCACCCTGCAACCATGCCTGGATGTAAAGAAATGCGAGTTAAACTTCTGTTTGAGAAAAACTCTAAGACGATCATTGGTGGACAGGTGGCAGGAGGCCTAACTACAGCTGAAGTTACAAACATATTAGTTTCAATGATTGAAAGAAAAATGACTGCTGAAGAAGTAGCAACTTTCCAGTTTGGTTCTCATCCAGCTTTAACATGTTCACCCATTACCTATCAAATTGTGGAAGCAGCTGAAGATGCTCTAACCAAACTTTAAACTTAACCTACCCTAAAAAATTATTTTTTGATAAACTTTCTTTTTACAGCTTCAACCAAACCAACCGGGCCTGTCATCATCATATCCCCGATTGGAGCTGCAAAATGAATTTTAAGGTTTGTTTTTCGTAGCATGTTTCTGTTAGGACCAGTAACAGTTATCAACTCTAAATTTTTCATTTGTTTAAATTCTTCAAGGTAGAAAAGACCATGACCTCCATCTTCGTATACTGCATCATCTGTAAGACTTCCGGACTTAAAGTTTTCTAACAACCATTCGGCTTTTCTTGGTTTAAGCATACGTGTATGATGTTCAACCATCCCGCATACATGGTCTTCATGAACTAGAACTGCTAAAGTATGTGCATTACCCATGTTAACTACCAACACCGAATCTTTTTCTTCAACAACAGGGTCCTTTAAACATCCAAGAATAGCTGCTGGTGCTGTATCCATAACCAAAACTTTAGCTGTTGGTAGTTGTTTTTTTACAGATTCAACGGCTGATTTCATCCTTAAAAAGAAAGATGGTACTTCATCTTCACCAAATGCTAAACTTTCCAGTAGAGGTTTCTTTCTAAGAAACTCTTCAAGTTTTTGTAGTCTAAACTTCCTGTTGCTTATCTTGGGTGGAGCTACCCCACTATCCTGTACACCTACAGCAACAAAATCTACATCCGTAATTTTTTCATTAAACTTTTCCAGAAAACTGTTTAAAACATCAAGGTTTATCTCCCTCAACTCTATGGTTACACCTTCAAATTTTTCAAGTTCAGCTTCATTTTTTACGATTTTAATTCCAAGAGATTCTACTTCTTCTAAGTTGTTTCTTAGGGTAAAAGCTGAAGTTTCTGCCATAAACACTCTTCCACCACTTTTAATATGGTTAAGTATGGGGGTTTTTAAAGGTCCACCACCAATGATTTCCCCTTTTATAAACAAATCCCTATGTTTCCTTGTTGCTTCCCTAATCTTCTCAGCAAAAACTTTGGAAGGTGAAGGTAAAACGATTTTTACACAGTTTTCAGGATTCTTTTCTTCATCAAAAAGAAGGATATCTTGAGTACCTGCTCCTATATCCAAAGCCAGAATTTTCATAGACTAAAGATAAGATTCTCTCACAGATAAACAATCAGAATTCTGAGTAAGGTATAGGAAAAAATTTTTTGATAAATTTACTTTCGGCTATTCTTGTAGTTTAAACAATGGAACAATTCTTCTCTCTTTATCTGTTAGGTAATGTCCTTTACAAGGTAACTCTAAAGCTTCTATACTAACCCTTTTTCCCACCAAGTCGATAGTTGCTTTTTCAGGTGGAACATCAAGTCTTCCTATCAACCATGGTCCATCATCAGTTTCGATGTCACATACAACATAGGGAGCTTCATCTTCAAGTCCGGTAGGAGGAACATGAATAACCGTAAAAGTCTTGATTGTACCACTTTTCTTCATTTCGACTATTTCTAGTTCTTCTCCACCACATTCTTGGCATGTTGTTTGAGGTGGACATGTTATTTTACCACAGCTTTTACATTTTAAACCCAACAGTCTTCCGTTTTTTAAGTTTTCAAAAAACTCCTTAAAAGTTAATTTAGCCATCCTACACTTCCCCTCTTCTTTTTGTACTAAGTATTACGTTACATATTGTTCCAAAGTCCCCTCCTAAAGTATCTGTCATACCTACTTCCGCTCCATGTACCTGAAGCTCTCTCGGTTCAACTTCGTTTCTCAACTGTTTTACCAATGCATATATCTGAGCTGTTCCAGTTGCTCCTACAGGATGACCTTTCCCGATCAATCCCCCAGAAGGGTTGATTGGAAGTTTTCCACCAATCCATGTTTCTCCCTTCTCTACAGCATCAGCACCTGTACCCCACTCAAAAAATCCCATAGCTTCACTTGCTATTATTTCAGCAATGGTAAAACAATCATGTAACTCTACAACATCAACATCTTCCGGACCTATCCCTGCCCACTCAAAAGCCATTCTGGAAGACTTTATTCGAGATTGTGGCATTGTTATATCTTTCTGTCTGTAAAGACCTCCAGCAGACCCCTGCCCTACACCTAAAACATAGATTGGTTTATCAACAACTCTTTCAGCTATATCCGCAGAAGCTAAAACACATGCAGTAGCACCATCAGTCATTGGACAGCAATCTAAAAGGGTAAGTGGATAAGCAATCATCCTGGAGTTTACAACATCTTCAGGTTTTAAGTCTCCATATTTTCCGTACCATTGAGCTAACGGGTTTTTAGCACCATATTTATGATTCTTTACAGATACATACGCCATCTTTATCCTTAATTCATCGAGGGGGATTTCATATTTTTTTGAGTAAAGCATAGCAGCCATTCCAAATACTCCTGGAAAAGTTAATCCTGCATTTCCTTCATATACTCCGTCAACAGAAGTCGCAAGACCTTTTGTACCGATAGGTGTACCTGCAGAAAGCAATCTTTCTGTTCCACCAACCAAGACAATATCGTATATTCCTGTTGCAACAAGAAAATAAGCTTCCCTAAAAGCAACCGATGAAGATGCACATGCAGCTTCATATCGGTTTGCTGGAATTCCGGGAAGCCCTATTTCAGTGCTTACAAAAGGTGCTAGGTTAGATGCCCCATCTGTAATTTCTCCGACATGTTGACCTAGAAAGATTGCTTGAATTTTTTTCTTATCTATATTTGACTCCTTTATTGCTTTCATTGCTGCTTCTCCGAATAAATCTGTAAGTGACCTGTCTGGATGTCTACCGAATTTGGTCATACCTACACCTAAAATTGCAACATCCCTAAGTTTTCTTTCCATGTTTATGT
>CAZNLG010000091.1:0-3436 GCA_964573765.1 uncultured Candidatus Bathyarchaeia archaeon
CTCTACATTGGAGAAGCTGTTGCAGCACTCGTTCCAAAAATTCAGAAGGTTCTTCAAGTTGCTCGTGAAAAAAAGATTCCAGTAATCCATATATGTCATCTTACCGTTCCAAACGACCCTGTGTTCAAGAAAATTCCAGGTTATCCAAAACATTGTGAAGCAGGAACATGGGGTATAGAAGTTGTTGACGAGTTAAAACCCATTCCAGGTGAGCATATCGTCTACAAGCATAGAATGGATGGTTTCCTGTACACTGATTTAGATTTTATCTTAAGAATGTTTAACGTGGATACTGTTATAATGACCGGGGAAACCACGGACATAGGTTGTCTTATGACGGTTATGGGTGCTTTCCAACGGGGTTACAATGTTATTTTAGTGACAGATTGTGTTGCATCCCATACAGAAGAGAGACATAAGCTTGGGTTAAACTATCTTAAACGATTTACAAAAATGCTTACTTCAGATGAAGTTATAGACCTCCTTAAAAAGGAAGGATAAACCTACAAAAAATTCAGGTTTAATTTTTGTTTTAAGTGGTTCGTAAAAATAAAATTTCTCTTTTTTGGAAAGTTTCCCATAGTTTTAAGCTATCCTAACCGAGAAACTATCTCTCTATATTTGTTTAGGTAGGATAGAACGAATGAAGCTTTCTCCACAAATGGATAAACTGGAAAACCTTTAGCTTCCATTATTTCGGTTAGTTCCAAAGCAACCTTTACATCACCTTCAATACAGAAAAGCACAGGTTTACCTTTGGGTTTTAAAGAATCTAGGTTAGGAATGTCTCTGTAATGTTGGGTTGCAAAAAAACAAAAGATAACAGCATCCACATTTTCATCTTCAAGCATAGCTTTTAAGATAACATCATAAACCTTTGTTCCATAACGTTCAATCATAGGCCAACTATCAAGTGGGTTTCTAATTCCATGCCATTCCGGTGTTACTTCCTTAATGGTCTGAATAGTTTTTGGAGTAAATTCAGCTAATCTTAGACCACCTTTTACACAGGTATCCGCACCCATCACACATCCAGCACCAGTAAAATGAGCTAAAGCAACCCTATTTCCCTTGGGTATGGGAAGGTAAGCAAAACCCTTAACCACATCCAAAAGCTCATCAAAATTATGTACTAATAAAACTCCTGCTTGTTTACAAGCCGCTTCAAAAACTTCAAGTTTCCCGGTCAAAGAAGCCGTGTGTGAAACTACTGTTTTTACTCCTGCTTCCGTAATACCACCTTTAAGTACGATAACAGGTTTTTTTCTGGTAACTTTTCTAGCAACATCTATGAAACGTCTACCATCCTTTATACCTTCAATATACATAGCTATAACTTTGGTTTGTTCATCTTCAGCAAGATATTCAAGAACTTCAACATCCGTAACATCTATCTTATTACCTAAACCTGCAACCTTACTGATACCAAGCTTCATACTGGCAAACCTATACAACATGGCTCCTGAAAACAATCCTGTTTGAGCAATAAATGCAACGTTTCCTACAGGTATTACATCGTTTTCCCTAAAAGGTACAAGAGAAGAAATAAATCCATTTGCAGTGTTTAACACACCCATAGTGTTAGGACCTGCAACCCTTATTCCATGTTTTCTTATAATGGAAACCAATTCTTCCTGAAGTTTTCTCCCTTCTTCTCCTTCTTCAGAAAATCCTGAACTTACGATAACCGCGGCTTTAACACCCTTCTCTACACAATCCTTCATAACTTCAACAACAACCTTGGCAGGTGTTGCAATAACAACCGTGTCAATTTCATCTGGGATATCTTTCACGTTTCGATAAACCTTAAATCCAAGAATTTCTTCAGCATTTGGATTAACAGCATATATTTTTCCTTTAAACATGGATTTTAGGTTACGAAGAACATTAAACCCAGATTTACCCGGAGTTTTAGATGCACCGATAACAGCAACAGTTTTAGGTTCAAAAATAAATTTTAGGTTGTTTATGTTTTTCTCCATTTTAAGTCAACCACACCAAACTAAGGTTTATTCTTAAGCTTCCCTTAACGTTCAACTACCTTAACTTTTCCTTCTTTAACTAGTTTTTCAATGTAAGAACCAGGTTGAGGTTTTTTAGGGTACTTAACCCAAGCCTTGGATTCCGGAATTTTTACACCAGTTTTTTTAAGGGTTTCAACACCAACCTTAACTATCCTTGAAATTGTTGCTACGTTTCTTCCTAAACTTCTTGTAGACTTTAGGAAGGGAGTCCATAAAAACCCTGATTTTTCTTTTGTTATGGAGTCGGAATCATGAAGAGACTTGGAAAATGCTTCAGAAGCTATTCCACCCAGTAAGGATGAACCTGGAAAAGGGTCTTCAACCGTATAAACAGCTCCAACAGGTATCATTCCCAACGGAATAGCCCATCTCCAAATAGCTTGAACAACACTTTCTTGAGCTTCAAAAAGTCCGCCTGAAACAGCGATAGCTCCAACAACCTTAAACCTAAACCTGTAGGATAACTCTGAAAAAGCTGCTGGACATAGGGCAGCACATTTCTCCAGAAGACATCTTAATTTACCTGACATGTCCCAAGTATAGACAGGGCTTCCTATAATTAAACCGTCAGCTTTCAACATTTCTTTAATTATTGGGTCAACATCCCTATGCTTGTAACATACTGTTTCTTCCGTAGCTCCCTTCATAAAACCAAAACAAAGATGACAACTTTCACATGGTTTAAGCTCATAATCAGCAAGTGAAATTAATTTTGTTTCCACATCTCCAAGTTCTTCTGCAGCTTTTAAGGCTTCCTTGACAAGAAGTTCTGTGTTTCCATGACGTGGACTACCCGATATACCTAAAACATAAATCTTCATTTTTTCACCCTCCAACCAAACAGTTTTTTGTTTACTTCTTTCATAAGCTTCTAATAGGGTTGTTGAAGTTGAAAAATGTTAACCTTAAAAAGTTTGTTAAGAAAACTTGAAATAAAATTGAACTTTTCACTTTATATAGCATAACTTGGGATGAAAAATCCGTGGAAAAAGTTTCATGTCCTCTTTGTGGAAAAAACGTCAAAAAAGAAGACCTTGTTAAAACTCATGTTTCCCATCATGAATACATTTGTAAAAACTGTTTTCTAAACCTAACCGATGAATATTTATATCCTCACTTTCCCTGCTTTGGTAACATTCTAGACCTTATGCGGAAAAATACTTTTAAAGAAAATTTAGAATAAACTAAAATTCTTCAAAAAAAAAGATTAAGGAGTTTTAAAAAGACTACTTTTGTTCCTTGATTCCCGCCAACTCTTTTGCAAACTTCATTTTTTCTTCAAGGTTTATCAGTCTGAAAAGAGTTATTTTTTGTGCTTCCGGTGAACCTGCCCCATGCAACGATTCAACAAGAATTTGGTTGTATCCCAACGTTAAATTTTCGATAAGCCTAACTATCCGCATCCTATGTTC
>CAZNLG010000091.1:3446-4699 GCA_964573765.1 uncultured Candidatus Bathyarchaeia archaeon
AGTTTGTGCAAATATTTTTCTAAATACTTCCCGACCTCTGGATGTCTATAATCTTTCTCAGAAGGCATCGTACCAACTATTCCCCCAGCTAAATCATGAGCAAACCTAATAAGCTGATATGCAACCTGTCCCTGGAAGTATTTGGTGTTGTTACCCAACAGAAAATCGTTGATGTAAGCCCCTGCTGGTGTTTTATGTCCTTCGTAGGCAGATGCCAATCCGGATGCATACACAAGTTCATTCAAACTTACCATTTCAGTAAGTTTATCTCTAATATGGGCAGTGTTTAAAACTCCATGGTAGTCTGCTATAGTGGCAGCTGCACCTATCAAAACATCCGCAACACCAGACCTACAGCCAGCATAGGTATGTCTATGAATTGAACCATAGGTCTTAGCAAAAAGTACAGCATAATCAGTTTCTCCGTACAGAAAAACACGTTCCCAAGGTACAAACACATCATCAAATATGGTTAAGGTTTCATGACAAGCATAAGTTGGGTTTCCAGCATCGATTTCACCTTCCATTTTTCTTGTATCTGAAGGTTGTCTTCCATAGACATAGATCATCCCCTTTGTGTCAACCGGAATTGCAAAGGAAACAGCATATTCACGTTCTTCCTTTCTCAATGCTCGACATGGTAAAACAACATATTCATGATGATTTACGGCTCCAGTTTGATGAAGTTTTGCACCTCTCACAACTATTCCATCTTTTCGTTCTTCAACCACATGTAAATATGAATCAGGGTCTTCCTGCTCCTTAGGTCTTAAGCTTCGGTCACCCCTAGCATCCATCATTCCAATACCACAACTAAGGTCTTCCTGTTGAACATATTTTGCAAACTCAACAAACCGTTTATGGTATTGGGTTCCAAGTCTTTGGTCCATTTCATAGGTTACATTAAACAAAGCATTAAGCACATCAGAAGTTCCACATCTTTGAAAACAGCAACCAGTTTTTTGACCCATCACCCTAAGCATCTTTATTTTTTTAACCATGTCTTCAATACTTCCAAAAATATGGGTAAACCTGTTAACTTTAGCATCGACCAGTTTTGAATGTGCCGTAAAAAGGTCTGCATATTCCGGGTCCCATGCTAACTTATAGGTTAATGCAACAGCATTACGAGACGGGATATTAATAGGATGATCAACTATATTTGTAACCTTCTCACCAAACAGATAAACCTGAAGCTTCATCTTTCTAAGACTTTCTATGTATTCTTCAGGGGTTTTAAGAACCATTTAAAA
>CAZNLG010000092.1:0-652 GCA_964573765.1 uncultured Candidatus Bathyarchaeia archaeon
TAACAAACTCACATAGTTTCTCCGTAAAATCTCATAAAACCACAAGTTTAAGGTTGCTGGAACACCTGTCCACTAGGTGGAGATGAGGCAACCTATCATCAAATTTTAACCATACATTTTAAAACCCTAGTTTGGAGGTTATTTTTTTGGGCAGTCATAAAAACTTGTACAAAAAACTCCTTAAACGTGAAATCAAAAGAGTTTTTCATGAAGCCTACTATGACAGAGAAAAAGCTGAAGTTGTAGCATTAAACAGTTATCCTCTCCTAAAGATCGAGCAGGGAGATGTTCTTAAAGCACCAGCCTATCTTCATCCTTCTTTAACAAAGATTTAAGGGAGAACTTATGTTGGATGATTTTAAAAACAAAAAAACCCAACTTGAAACTTTCCAAAAACAACTGGAAAAGTTGGAATACCCTGAAACCATGGACTGGTGTAGACTTGCTAAAGTTTTAGTCTACTATCTTGAAAAACATGGGTTTAACCTAAAAAAGGAAACTCAAGAGTTGGAAGAAAAAATCTTAAGTCTTAAAACAAAAATTCAGAAGCTTAAAAAAGAACTAACATCGATAAACACCAAAGTTAGAATTGAAAAAATTAGAAATACATTCAAACTTTTGATTGAAAAAGTTGGTTTAGAATCTGAAGGTT
>CAZNLG010000092.1:662-4681 GCA_964573765.1 uncultured Candidatus Bathyarchaeia archaeon
AGCAAACCTAACCTGCCACAAATGTAAAAATAAACTTCCTTTTGACTTTCAAAAGAAACTTGGTGAACTAAACGCCTTCTTAGAAGGTAAAGTTGATGTTTTTGGTGGAGAAGCTATTTGTCCATATTGTGGGGCTTCCATTCCCTACCATGTTAGGGTTGGTAGACCTAAGTATCAAAACCTTAATGTTTAAAGGACACAATTACATTTTTGCTGTAATCTTAAGGTTTTTACAACATAAGTAGTTTCTTTACATAAACTAACAGGTCTAACCTTTAGTTTTCTCAACATTGTTCCATACATTTCTAGACGTACAGGTTGGGGTAAACGCCAACGTCCATCAACAGTCTTTTCAGAAGCAAAACTAAAAACAGAATGGTCTCTTCTACTAAAAACCTTTACAACAGGATAAAACCTTAAACTACCCAAAGTAACTCTCTCTGGGTTTAAACTGTTAACTTCTTCAGCTAATTCTTCATATTCTTCAACCCATCCTGAGACTGGTATCATCGGGTCAATTCTAACCCTAACAACATAACCTGCTTCTTTACATTTCCAAGCTGCCTTCAAACGTTTCTTTGGGTGGGGAGCATCAACTTCAAATTTTTCAGCAACCGAAAAAGCATTAAGACTAAAACTTACAATTGTTTGGTTGTTATGTTCAAGATTTAAAATCTCATCTACTCTATCCGATTTTGTGACAAGTAAAAGTTTATGTGTTCTTTGTTTTGCAAATCTTTCAATAAGTTTAACCATGACTTCGCTTGTTATGGCAAGACTGTCTGTAAGTTCACCTGTGTTTAGAATTTTTGGTTTGGGGTCTTTAAGCCAAACTTCTAATTCCCTAAAAAGCTTTTCAAGATTTGTAAAAACTGTCGGTTCAGTTTTGCCTCTAAAGGTTCCTTGAAGGTAACAGTAGGTACAATGGTATGGACAACCATCTGCCCAAGCAAGTAACCAAAAGCTTGGACAAACGATTCCTTTAACAGTTTTGTTGAATAAACGTATAAAATTAGATTTTCTTTGTCTGGTCCTGTAAAGGATTTTACCTTTTTCAAGAGTTGTTTGAACCAATTTTTAACCGTTATCTTTGGTTTTCTCTTTAAGGATAAAACAGTTATTTAAAATTTAGATTGATTTTAGTAAGGTCTTAGTTTTTGGGATGTTCCATGTGTACAAAATGGCGTTTACCAAAAAGACTTTTTCAGGGACCAGTTTATGAAGGTGTTGAAGGTCCTGTTTCAGAAGAAGCGGATGAAGAAAAAATTAGTTTAAGAATGCAAGTTTTTGGGATGTTCCCACAAAAAACTGTGTTAGACCTTTTTGCTGGAAAAGGTTATTTAGCTTGGCTTTATGCAAAACATGGTTGTGAAAAAATCGTTTGTGTAGAGAAGGACCCAAAATATTTTTCCATCCTTAAACAAAACATGGCTGAGTTTGGAGATAGGGTTGTTCTTATCTTGGGTGATAACCTTAGATTTCTTGATAAGAAGCTTGATTTTGAACATCCGGTTACCTATGTGGATTTTGATGCTTTTGGTATTCCAACACCCCAAATACAAAAATTCTTCAAAAACTACCCTATCAAACATGGGTTGATAATATCTATTACAGACAGTTTAATCTACAATTTTCGAAGAATGAGTAACGTTAACCTACGTAAACATTATCTTCAAGATTTTTGTTTAGAAGAAGACACTGGAAAACCGAAAAGCATCCAGGATTTAGGAGAATATTGTATCCAAATTCAAAGAAATTTTATGGATATCCTATGTATGAAACATAATGCTCAAGCTTATCCACTCTATTTTAAAGTTAACAGTAGATTTACAGCTGTTTATAGCTCCTATTTAATCTTACCTAAAATCATCGGAGTTGTGGATTTTAAACGGTATGTTGGACTTAAAGATTTTAAACTTTTTTCATCAGGCAAGCTTCAAAAAACCCATTTAATAAAACAAGGTTTTGGTTGATGAGAAAAATGGTAAACCCTGAAGTAGAAAAAATTCTTAAAAACCTTCAAGAAATAAGTCGTTTAATTGAGTCTTTACGTCAAAACGACCTTATAGAAGTTTACTGGTTTGATGCTTGTTCTTTTCAAAACATAAAAATCTTAACACCTGAAATCTACATTACCAGAAAAAAGACTGTTGGATATTTCTTTGAGTTTAGGGATGGTTATTTGATCATTCTGTCAGAAACAACAAATGGTCATTATGATGGAACAAGTATTCACATTGGATGTATTGAAAAAATAATAGTTTTGTCCCACTTTAGGGAGACTTCTAAAAAGAAACTTAAAATCGCATATTTGGAGAGAACTCCCATTAAAACCTTAACAGAAACAAGAAAGGTGGGTTCATGATCGGAAAAATTTTGGAGAAAGCATTAACAAAAACCGTTGTTGTTCCATCTTCAGGTAGGGGAAAGAAAACTTTTAAGGCTCAACTCCCACCACCAAAAGTTCTTTTGTACAGTTTAACTATGGCGACGATTTTTTTCATGGGTTTGCTTGTTTTAGAGATTGTTTACATCATAGTTTTTCATCGGTTTGAATCAAATGTTTTTAGTGGTATGATGCTTATTGCAGGTTTGGTTTTAGGGTCTATTTTTGGTGTAAGAGCTTAACTTTTTTTGGTTTGTTAAAAAAATAGCTTTAAAAACTTAAAACTTAATTTTAACCTATTGGTGCTAAACTTTGAGTTTAGTCGTTAAAGTTCCTTCTCAAAAAATTGTGAGTCCCTTTAAAACACTAAAAAATCTTCTGGAAAACCTTGACCTTCAATCCAGATTTAAAAACGGAATGATTGTTGCTGTTAAACTTCATATGGGTGAGAGGGGTAACAGAACTCATGTTCATCCATCCTACATTTCAAGTTTGGTTAGGATACTCAAAGACCTAGGTTGTGAACCTTTCATCACGGATACAACAACTCTTTATCCTGGTGCAAGAAGTACAGCGTTGGGTTACCTAAAAGTTGCAGCTGAAAACGGGTTTACCCAAGCTACTGTTAATGCACCAGTCATCATAGCTGATGGAATGTATGGGAAAGATGGTGTTAAGATTCCGTTTAAGGGAATTAAAACTGATGAAACCTTGGTTGGTAAAGCTTTTTTTGATGTCGATGGTTTTGTTGTTGTAAGTCATGGGAAAGGTCATGGACTTGCGGGTTTTGGTGGTGCTTTAAAAAATGTGGCTATGGGTTTTGCAACAAAAAAATTCAAAAAGTTTATGCATCAAACCGTAAAACCCAGTCTTCTTTACCCGGAAAAATGTACTGGTTGTGGTTGGTGTGTAAAAAACTGTGGATTTAACGCAATAACAATGGTTTCCGGAAAACCTCAGATAGATTATGAAAAATGTACTGGTTGTGGAGGTTGTTTCCGCTGTCCAACAGGTGCGTTGGGTGCAGCTGAAAACGTTTTTGAAGAGTTTAATGTTCGACTTGGTGAATCTGCAGCAGCTATTCTTGAGTCGTTTCAAGGAAAACCTTTCTTATTTATAAATGTGGTTGAGAAGATTACAAGGTACTGTGATTGTGTTTCAAATGCAGGTGAATTTTTAGCTGAAGATGTTGGTGTTTATGCATCCTACGACCCCGTAGCCATCGATGCAGCATCCATCCAAGATGTGGAAAAGGTTTTGTTTAAAGCAAAAACCTTAAAGGAAGTACATGATGTTGACCCTTGGATACATCTAAAAGCAGCAGCTCAAGCTGGGGTTGGAACTCTACAATATAAACTAAAAACAATCGAGTAAATTCTTCTTCAAATTTTTTTTCAAACCTTTAGGTTTTTCTTCATTCTTGGTAGGTGAAATTATGGTTAGCTTAAAGAATAAACTCAGGAATTTGCTTACTTTAACTGAATTAAAAATCTTTGAGAGAAGAAAACCTGTTGGTCTTGTTGCTGGAGTTCCTTCGATATGGTGTGGCGGTCAAAAAGCACCCTTTAGTTTTCGTACATGTTTTGAACGTTATGAAAATGTTGGTTTGGTTACAGCTGCTGTTGATTCTACC
>CAZNLG010000093.1:0-496 GCA_964573765.1 uncultured Candidatus Bathyarchaeia archaeon
TTTTTCTTCTTCTTTTGTGAGTTTTTTACCACTCAACTTTTTTCTTATTATTCTTCCTGTTTCCTTATCGTTCTGGTAGGTTACCGCTACTAAAGTTGACCTACAGTTTGGACATCGGATTGTTTCTGGTAAACTTTCAATTTTTCTTAAGGTTTCCCAGTCTCCCTTGAAAACACATACAAGTCTAACTGTTTTTGAGTTTATTCTATCCTTCACAATCGTCATGATTTCACTTGGTTCTTTTACGGGTCTTAAAAGGTCATGGGGGGCTATCTTGTCAAGTAACGGAACGGATAAAGGTGAAGGTTTAAGCTTTTGAGGCGAAACTTCAACTTTTATCTGACCATCTCTGATTCTTTGAATAATTTCTTGTAGGTTTTTTATATCTAAGTTTTCCAGAAAAATTTCTCGATAGGTTTCTTTGTAAACTGGTGTTCCTTTTAAAGCTTTAAGTAGAGAACGAGCCTGGGAGACCTTATATTCGACTTGTTTGGAA
>CAZNLG010000093.1:506-4332 GCA_964573765.1 uncultured Candidatus Bathyarchaeia archaeon
CAAATCTTTTTGCATTGTTCCAAAACTTCCACAGAAAAAGATTTGTCTGGTCTAAAGTTGTTTCTAAGATTTTTGGTAAGTCTTCCGGGTTAATGTTTACCAATTCTTTTTTGATTATGTTGGAGTCAAGCGGGTAAGGTGTGATAAGAGCCACCCGGTAAGGGTCGGATTGTACTGCGACTTCTAAACCCATTTTTGAAGCTAAAAGAACTGCCAATATCCGACTTAAAGTTTCATTAGCTCTATCACCAAGACAAGCATGTATGACCATGTAATTTTCAAAAGATTCAACTACCACCAATTTGTCATGTGGAACGGGGAAACCTTCTTTAAACTGTTCTTCGATGGTCCTAACAACTTTATGTTTTGAAGTTTTATCCATAGGATAGTTTTCCAGAACCTTAAAAGGGTCTTCTTCTTTTATGATTTTTTCAACTATTTCTCTTCTAATCCTTCCAACTTCTATAGCAACTTCAAACGAAACAGGTATTATTTCTCCTTCCCATGAAGGAATTGCAGCAGGATTTGGTTCAACTTCTTCAACTTCAATCATGGATTTTTCTTCTTCAACACCTACTATCTGCCAAACTGAACCATGAAGAATAAACTGGTTTCCAGGTTTTCCATGTCTTGCAACAAACTCTTGGTCCAGATAACCTATCTTCCTTTTTGTTGTAAAATCAACAACAAGATAACGTTTAACTTCTGGAATCATGGAAAGATTTTCAAAATAGTATTTATGGCTTAAAGGAGGGTTAACCTTAATCTTTCCATCATAAAAACGGATGATACCTATATCCTTAAGCTGATTTAACATTTCAACAAACTCTTCAGGGTTTAAGTCTATGTAAGGGTAAGCCCTTTTAATCGTTTGATAAACTTCTCCCACCGTCAAAATACCATAGTTTAAAGTTAACCCTACAATTTGATGAGCTAAAACATCTAAAGCACCCTGATGAATAAGGGGTTTTTCCAACTCCCCGTTAAAGGCTCTACGAAGAATAACAGCTGACTCTAAAATATCGTCAGGCCATGTTGCTAAGATACATCCTTCAGGTACACCATTTATAGCATGACCGCTTCTTCCAACCCTTTGAATTATTTTTGATGCTTGTTTTGGTGACTGATACTGGATAACATAATCTATAAAACCTATGTCTATCCCAAGCTCTAAGGAAGAAGTACAAACAACAGCCTTTAATTCTCCACTTTTAATCCGATTTTCGGTTTCGACCCTTGAATCTTTGGATATTGAACCATGGTGAGCTGCAAAGGGTAGGTTTGGGTCAAGCATCCGAATTTTTGAAGCTAATGATTCTGTGTATTCTCTTGTGTTTGTAAAAATTAATGTAGATTTGTGTTGGTTTACAATTTCCAATATACGTCGTATTCGACTTACTGTTCCAGATGGAATCATAAATTCTTCCGCTACTTTTTCGTCTTTTTGAGTTGGTGAAGGGCTTTCAACAATAACTTTTAACTTCTTAAAATCACCAGTCTTAACAATCTTAACATTTCTATCCTTCCCAACAAGAAATCTACCCATTGTTTCTGTATCTCCAATGGTTGCTGAAAGTCCTAAACGTTGAAATTCTCTTCCGGTCAACTTAAAAAGACGTTCAAGAGCTACTGAAAGCTGAACTCCACGTTTATCATCTGCAAACTCATGAATTTCATCAACAACAACCCATCGAACATTCTTTAAATGTTCCATCATCCGCTTACCAACAAGAATTGCTTGAAGAGTTTCAGGGGTTGTTATCAACATATCTGGAGGTGTTTCAGCCTGAATTTTCCTTAACCTACTAGGTGTATCTCCATGACGAATCTCAACCTTTATACCAAGCCTACCACCAACTTCTACAAGCCTCCTAAAAATGTCCCTGTTAAGTGCTCTTAACGGAGTTATGTAAAGAATAGATATCTCTGATGGTTTTCTCCCTTCAGTCTTAAACCTTAAAAAAACTTCAAAAACAGGTAAAATAACCGCTTCTGTTTTTCCTTCACCTGTAGGTGCCACAACTAAAACATTTTCACCTGAAAGAACATGTGGAATTGTTAATTTTTGAATCTCAGTCAGTTTCTCTATTCCTAATCTTTTAAATTCTTGAACAAGTTTCTCGGAGAAAAAACTTGTTGTTCTATCCAAAACGTTTCCGCCACACCTTCCCAACATAGGTTAGGTATATTTTGAGGTCAACCTTTTTTATCTGGTCTTTCTGTTTAACCATTTCTTCTTCCAAAAAAACCATAAATTCTTCAGGTGTTCCGGTTTTTCTGATTCCTTTGTTAAAAATTTCTTTAACCCAATCTGGATGTTGGATGTATGGTGCTGCTTCCATAAATGCCATGAAAGCCAGTTGTTCCAAAGAATTATATGTATTTTTCATCAAGACTTCACATTAAACTGAATACAACCCGTAAAATTTTAATCTAACTGGATTTCAAAACTAAGGTTAGATTTTTCCTTCAAAATGTTTCGCTAGATTTGTAAAGAAGGACCAGAATGAACACCAAGACAATGATAGATAAAAGATATGTTAATGTTTTGAGAAACTCAAAAACTCCTTCCATCAGAATTGTTCCCTAAACTTTTGATGTTTAAACAACCTAACAAAAAATTAAGGTTTTGTGTTAGGTTGATGTTTTTGCGTATTTAGGATGATACTTTCTGATGTAGGTTGGGTCTATACGTTTAAGTTCAGCTTCAGGAAACATAGAAAGTAACTTCCAACCTATTGTAAGGGTTTCTTCTATACTTCTGTCTTCGTAGGGACCCTGATTTATAAATTCTCTTTCATACCTGTCTGCAAATTCTAGGTATTGTTTATCTCTAGGTGTTAAAGCTTCTTCACCGATTACAGCTACAAGTTCTCTTAGACCCCTTCCTTCCGCGTATGCATAATACAGCTGGTCTGCAACGTATCTATGGTCTTCTCTTGTTTTTCCTTTACCTATTCCTTCATTCATCAACCTTGAAAGGGAAGGTAAAACGTTTATCGGTGGATAGATACCTTTCATGTGGAGTGCTCTTTCAATGTAAATTTGCCCTTCAGTAATGTAACCAGTTAAGTCGGGGATGGGATGGGTAATATCATCGTGGGGCATCGTAAGGATAGGTATCTGGGTTACGGTACCCTTCTTCCCATGGATTCTTCCAGCTCTTTCATAGATGGTAGCTAAGTCTGTATACATATATCCTGGATATCCTCTTCTACCTGGAACTTCTTCTCTTGCAGCTGAAATTTCTCGAAGAGCTTCAGCATAGTTTGTCATATCTGTCAGGATTACAAGAATATGTAAGTCGTAATCAAAAGCTAAAAATTCAGCGGTGGTTAATGCAAGTCTGGGTGTGATAAGTCTTTCAATTGCGGGGTCATCAGCCAAATTGATAAACATAACAACTCTGTCCATTGCTCCTCTTTTCTCAAAATCTTCTCTAAAGAATCTGGCTTCATCAGCAGTGATTCCCATAGCAACAAAGACAACTGCAAATTCTTCTTCCTTACCCAGAACTTTTGCTTGTCTGGCTATTTGGGCTGCTATTAGGTTGTGGGGTAATCCTGAACCTGAGAACAAGGGTAATTTTTGCCCTCGAACAAGTGTATTCATTCCATCGATGGCTGAAATTCCTGTTTGGATAAATTCGGCAGGATGTGCTCTTGAATATGGGTTGATCGGGGCTCCATGAATATCCCTTTCATCTTCCGGAATAATTTCCGGTCCACCATCGATAGGTTTACCGCTTCCATCAAAAATTCTTCCAAGAACATCCAAAGAAACTAGAAACTTTAACGTTTCCCCAGTAAATCTTGTAGCTGTTTTT
>CAZNLG010000093.1:4342-4591 GCA_964573765.1 uncultured Candidatus Bathyarchaeia archaeon
TTGGAGTTGTAACTTTTACAACTTCCCCGAATGCAACACCTCTTGTTCTTTCAACAAAAAGTAGTGGACCAGCTATCTCTTTTACGGTAACGTATTCTTTTCCGGTTAAGATGGCTTTACTCATTTTCTCATCTCCTACCTGTTGCATAGAGTGAACCAAATTGTTCATCTATCTTTGACTCTATTTCTTTACAAACCTTTCCAGCTTCTTCTAGGGGTGCAAGCTTCATCCTTGCAACTTCTTCAAGA
>CAZNLG010000094.1:0-4270 GCA_964573765.1 uncultured Candidatus Bathyarchaeia archaeon
AATTTAATATTTAAACAGCAAGAATCGTTAAAAGAAACATATTTTATTTAACAAATTTTTTTTGCTACAGCGTCCCCCACTTCAGAAGTTGAAGAATTTCCACCTAAATCTCTTGTTCTAACTTTTCCTTCTTTCAACACTTCAGATATTGCTCTACTAACGGCTTCTGCGGCTTTCATTTCACCAAGATGTTCCAGCATCATTTGACCTGCCCATATTGCCGCAAGCGGGTTAACTAAACCCTTACCTGCATACTTTGGAGCTGAACCATGAATGGGTTCAAACATAGAAACACCATCAGGATTTATGTTTCCTCCTGGTGCTAACCCCATCCCTCCTTGGATCATAGCACCTAAGTCTGTAAGGATATCTCCAAACATGTTAGGGGTAACAACTACCTGAAAGTTTTCTGGGTTTTTGACAAACCACATAGCTGCTGCATCTACAAAGCTAAACTCTGCTTCAATTTCAGGATAATCTTTTGAAACTTCCATGAAAACATCCCGCCATAAACCATAGATTTCGGTTAAAACATTGGCTTTGTCAACTGAAGTTACTCGTTTTAAACCTTTTTTTCTACAAAACTCAAAAGCATAACGAATAACACGTTCAACACTTTTTCTTGTAAGCACACCCAACTGGTAAGCAACTTCTTCAGGTTTATCGATAACAACTTTAACATCAAACTTTAGTTTGTACAATTTACGTTCAAAGTTTAGGGTTGAATCAAACCTATCCGAATTAAACCTAGCTCCAACTCCCACGTAAAAATCTTCCGTGTTTTCTCTAATTACATAGAAATTTATATCTTCAGGTTGTTTGTCTTTTAGTGGAGTTTCCACACCAGGATAAAGTTTTACGGGTCTTAGGTTTACATACTGGTCAAAGTAAAATCTTATCTTTAAAAGCAATCCTTTCTCAAGAATTCCGGGTTCAACTTTGGGATGTCCAACCGCTCCAAGGTAGATGGCATCCATCTTTTCCATTTCTTTTAAAGCATAGTCTGGAAGGACTTCACCAGTTTTTAAGTAATGGTCTCCACCAAAAGGATAGATTTTAAAGTCAAATTTTATGTTGTAAACTTCACCTACAGCATCTAAAACTTTTAATCCTTCCCGTATAACTTCAGGTCCAACACCATCTCCAGGAATCACTGCAATTTTATATTTCAATCCTATCTCCTCCTTCACTCATTTTAATCTTAAAGAATAAAAAGTTAAGGTTTCCCAAAAACCTAAAAATAACTATTTAAGCTACCTATGGAAAACAAGTATATACCATGAAAACAGACCACATAAGGATTTTTGATACAACACTCCGAGATGGAGAGCAAACCCCAGGTGTAGCTTTAACACCAGAAGACAAACTTATGATAGCAAAACAGTTGGATAAACTTGGAGTTGATGTCATTGAAGCAGGTTTCCCCGTTGTTTCCCAAGGAGAGATGAATGCTGTTAAGCTTATTGCCAAAGAAAAACTGAAAGCAGAAATTTGTGGTTTAGCAAGAACAGAAAAAGAAGACATAGATATGGCTTTAAAATGTGATGTTGACGGTATTCATATCTTTATTGCAACTTCACCCATTCATCTTAAACATAAACTTCATTTAACAAAAGACCAAGTCATACAGCATATATCCAATTCTGTTGAATATGCTAAAAGTCATGGAGTGGTCGTGGAATTTTCAGCTGAAGATGCAACAAGAACAGAACTTCCTTTTCTAAAGGAAGCATACCGAGTTGCGATTGAAGCAGGAGCTGACAGAATTAATGTTCCAGATACCGTTGGTGTTATGACACCCAAAAGAATGAGTTCGCTTGTTGCTGAACTCAAGAAAGAGTTTAACATACCCATAAGTGTTCATTGTCACAACGACTTTGGTATGGCTGTTGCTAATTCTCTTGCTGGTATTGAAGCTGGTGCAAATCAGGTTCATGTAACTGTTAACGGTATAGGTGAAAGAGCTGGAAACGCATCCCTAGAAGAAGTTGTCATGGCGTTATATTCACTATACAGGGAAAAGATAAAAATCAATACAAAACTTATCTACGAAACTTCAAGGTTGGTCTCAAAACTTACAGGTATAATGATTCCAGCAAACAAACCTATCGTTGGTGAAAATGCTTTTGCCCATGAGTCAGGAATTCATACACGTGGAGTAGCTGAAGCACCTGCAACCTATGAACCTATCAGTCCAAAACTAATAGGAAGAAGAACACTTATCATAGCTGGGAAACATGCTGGAACCTATGGTTTAAGAAAAGAAATAGAAGAGTTAGGTTTTAAGCCGACAAAAGAACAAATGAAAAAGATCCTTCTTCAAATTAAAGAGATGGGTGATAAAGGTAAAACAGTAACAACAACCGACCTCTACTCCATAGTAAGTGCGGTATGTGGTGTTCCAGAAAAAGAGAAAAAATTGGTTAACTTAAAAGATTTAACCGTTGTTACTGGTAGTAGTGTGATACCCACGGCTTCCGTGAAATTGATCCTAGAAGGAAACGAATACGTTTCTTCAGAAACTGGTGTTGGACCTGTAGATGCTGCAATAAAAGCTGTTCAAAAAATCACGGACAAACTGATAAACGTTCGATTAAAAGAATTTAGACTTGAAGCCTTAACAGGTGGTTCTGATGCTGTAGCTGAAGTTATCGTTAAAGTTGAAGATGCAAACGGAAAGATTGTTTCAGCAAGAGCAGCAAAATCTGATATAGTGCTTGCAAGTGTTGAAGCAATGATCAACGGTTTAAACAGACTTTTAAACCAAAAAACTAAACGGTAAGATAGATTTCTCCAAATTTATCCAGTTTTTTCTTCTCTTCTTCTGAAGGTTCACCAAACATAAGGTTTTCAATTTTATGCATAGCTTTTAAGTCTGCATGGAAAGGCTCTAAAACCTTTGGAGCATAAACTGTTTTGAGTTTTTCGTTTAAAGCCATGTTTCTACTTTTTTTATACTTCCAGATTGTTGAATTTAAGTCCATAAACTGTTTTGTAAACTGTCCATATTCACTAACCCATTCCTCTCTTGGTTCCGGAAAACTCTCCAGATGAATGGACTGGGTTGAATAAACTCTACACCAAATAGCTTCAGTTAGGAAGGGACAAATAGGAGCCAAAAGTTTAAGAACCGTTTTAAGACATACATGTAAAGTTTCCCAAGCTCCGGCTTGTTCTTCATCTTTGAAAGTTTTATCCATGTTGTATGCTCTAGCCTTAACAGCTTCAACATAGTGGTCTGCAAAAATATTCCAAACAAAATTTCTTATGGCATTTGCTGGGATAAAAAAGTCCATTTCTTCAAAACCAAGTTCACATTCCTTAACAAGTTGGTACAACTCAGATAGAATCATTTTGTCCAGGGGAGTTAGTTTAAACCCTGAATTTTCAACTGGAAATCCGGAGATAAATCTTGCAACATTCCAAAGTTTTGTAAGAAATCTAAAAGAACCTTCAAGTCTTTCCCTACTAAACCTATAATTTGAGCCTAATTTTGCTTCAGAAGCACCCCAAAGTCTAAAAGCATCAGCACCATACTTTTCAAGGTAAGGTTCCGGCCATATAATGTTACCTTTTGATTTATGCATAGCTTCCCCATGTTCATCCAAACCCATACCTGAAATTCTTACATGTTTAAAAGCCGGAGTCGAAAAAAGCTGGTAGGTTCTTAGGATTGAATAGTAAAGCCATGTTCGTACAATATCCGCACCCTGTGGTCTTAAAGTACATGGAAAAGCTTTTTGGAAAAGTGTATCATCACGTTTATATCCTAAAACATAAAGCTGACTTATACTTGAATCCATCCATGTATCAAAAGTTCTGGTTTCACCTATAAATTCCGAAGAACCACATTCACATTCTTTGAATGGGGGTTTTTCTTTCCATGGTTGATAGTATCTCCCTGGTTTTGGAAGATGTGGTTTACCACATTTGGCACAATACCATATGGGAATCTCAGTTCCGTAGAATCTTCTTCTTGAAACAGGCCAATCAACATTAACAGAGTTGACCCAGTTTAAAAGAAGATGTTTTGATTCAGGTGGATGAAATTCTATTTGGTCTATGATTTTTCTTAAATCTTCAAGAAAGGGAAGTTGTTTAAGGTAGTATTCTTCCATAAATATAAATTCAACAGGGTTTTTTGACCTCCAACATACAGGAGTTGTATGCATAATTTTTTCCTTTTTAACCAGGAAACCTAACTTTTCTAAATCTTCTATAATTCTTTTTCTTGCTTCGTTTACAGTCAATCCACAGTAAGGTCCTGCAA
>CAZNLG010000095.1:0-4249 GCA_964573765.1 uncultured Candidatus Bathyarchaeia archaeon
GCCGCAACGGCTGTAAAAACCACATCAAAACCTTCCTTGACAATTTCCTTTAACAATTCTTCTGGGTTTTTATGCCACAAAGGTGTTAAACTGACAAGACCAGTTTTTTTACATATGTTCTCTATCCTAGTTTTTTGGTACATACTTTCAACGGCACCTAAAATCAAAGCTTCAAATTTTAACTTGTTTTTTAGGTTTGTTATGGCTGTTTTAAGGTCTTCAACTTCTTCTTCTTTTCTACCTACGGTAAACACGGTATAGAGGGGAATATCGATAGCTTCTGCTTGAAGGGGAGTTAAATCTACACAAGGGTAATGGAACATCCAGGACTCTGAGTTTAAAGGTTTAACCGTCAATAACCCAACAATTTCATGTCCTAGTTTGATAGCTTTCCATAAGCTGAAGGTTGAGTCTTTTCCACCTGAAAAGAGAGCTAAAGCCCTAAAAGTTTCCATTCAACCATCCTACATCCATAGAGAAAGACTTTTTACTCCATATGTAAGCAACCGAAAAAGATAATTAAACCTATCCTCATATGCAAGAAAAGGAAGAGGGATAACCTTGCCCTGTAAAGTTGTTGTGGGTGGTTTCTGGGGAGACGAGGGTAAAGGAAAAATTATCTCCTACCTAGCTTTAAGGGACAAGGTTCATATAGGTGTTAGGGGTGGTGTAGGACCGAACGCTGGTCACACTGTTCAATTTGAAGGTAAAAGTTACAAGCTTAGAATGCTTCCAAGCACCTTTGTAAAAGAAAAATCACGTGTACTCATCGGTGCTGGAGTTCTGGTTAATCCCAGTATCTTTCTTGAAGAAGTTGAGTTAACTGGTTGTAGGGGAAGAGTAGGTCTTGACCCAAACTGTGCAATCATAGAAGAAAAACATGTAAAAAAGGATAAAACTTCACCTCATCTTTCAAAAAACATAGGAACAACTGGAACAGGAACAGGTCCATGTAATGTTGACAGGGTTCGAAGAATAGCTAAAATAGCAAAAGAAGTTCCTGAACTTCAAGATTTCTTGGTTGATGTAGCATCAGAAGTTAACAAAGCCTTAGATGAAGGTAAAAACGTTTTAGTAGAAGGAACCCAAGGAACTTTTCTTTCTCTGTATCATGGAACATATCCTTACTGTACATCAAAAGATGTAACAGCATCATCCATATGTGCTGATGTAGGTATTGGACCGAGAAGGGTTGATGATGTACTTGTTGTATTTAAATCGTATATAACTAGGGTAGGTCAAGGACCACTTCCCGGAGAAATTCCTTGGGATGAAGCTGAAAGACTTGGGTGGGCTGAAGTTGCTACGGTTACTGGAAGAAAAAGAAGGGTTGCACCTTTTAACGTGGAATTGGCAAAAAAAGCTGTGATGCTTAACAGTGCAAACCAGATAGCAATAACCAAACTTGATGTTATATATCCAAGTTGTAGAGGAATAAGGAAGTATACGGACTTACCAGAAGAAGCAAAAGGATTCATTAAAAACATAGAAGTTTCCGTTGGTGTTCCTGTAACTTTAATTGGTACCGGTCCAGAAACCTATGACATAATAGATTTAGAAAAAACAAAAAGAGTAAGCGCAGTTATTAAAACTTAGATTTACACATTCCCCCTTTCTATCCTTTCCTGAAGGATTATGAGATAACCTCTCGCAACCCATATTTTCTCATGGGCTTTTTTTAGATTTTTCTCTTCACAAAACTTTAAAGCATCCTGTAAAAGTTCTTGAGCTTTAACTATAGATTCTGCCATATCTAACTCTTTATTTTGATTGTTTAAGGTGTCGTCTGAAATTGGATTCTTTAAATTATGGGAAAATTCAAGAAGAAAAAGTAAATATTCAATTTCTGAAGAAGCTTTCCAAACTTTGAGTTTTGCTTCGTCGATTCTTTTTTTAAAGTAAGCATCCAAAGCCGATTCCAAGTCTTTTAAGGCTTTCTGAACGTTTTCTTCAATCTTATTTGGCAACATAAATCTAAACACCGTTTCTTGTTACATTAAACACATTTTACGTTTAAGTTTTATTCTTGAAATTATGTTTGCTTAAAAACTCATCTTTGGTTAGAATTTTTTCCCAGTCTATTTTCCACATAACCCAAATAATGATAAACAGTATTATAGTCATTACAAGGGTAAAGAGAACCGAACGAAGGGGAGTAGTTTCACTTCCTAAAATAAAATGAACGTAGAAGCTGGCATACTTTCCACCAAAAACTATCATGTAAAACATCAAAATTTTTCCGGCTAAACATGGGACAAAAACCTTCAAAAAATTAAAATGTATCAATCCTAAGGGGATAAACAAGAGGTCATCTGGTAAAGGGGTAAAAGCAAAAAGAAAAACAAGTAAAGGCCATATGTTTTTATGTTTCATTAAAACTCTTAACATCGCATCAAACTTCTTCTTGGTTTTTTCTCCCACAATTTTTTTGGTCGTGTATCCTATAGAATATCCTACAAATTCTCCAAGGGCTGAACCTAAAGCTGCTGAAAAAATGAGGAACAAAGGGTCGATGTCTGTGGCAATACTAAGCCAAAAAACTATAACTGTGTATGGTATGGGAAAAAGAACAGAAGAAGCTCCAAGAAAACTAACCAAAAAAACACCCAAAATTCCCAGTTGGACTGCAAGATTATATAGCGTTTGTTCTATCAATTTTTAGTTCACATCAGACAACATAATCTTCGTTAACGTTAAATTATTGAACTTTTATTTGATCGTGGAAATACTATTTTAAGCTTAAGATTCTTAGATCTGGGTTGGGAATTTCCATGGTGGAAAGAAATAGGTGGGCAAACAATTTCAGCGAATGGTTCCAAAACGTTATTTCAAACGCTGAACTTGTTGATTATAGGTACCCGATTAAGGGTTGTGGAGTTTGGCTTCCCTACGGTTTTAAACTAAGAAACAGCATACTAAACATATTAAGAAAACTTTTAGACGAAACTGGACATGAAGAAATACTTTTCCCTCTCCTGATAACTTCAGAAATGATAGGAAAAGAGTCTGAACATGTTGAAAGTTTTGAAGAACAAATTTTCTGGGTAACACAAGCAGGAAAAAGAAAACTTGAAGAGAAACTTGCTCTTCGACCAACAAGTGAAACAGCCTTTGCTCCAATGTTAAAACTATGGATACGTTCACATGCAGACCTCCCCAAAAAACTTTATCAAATTGTAAGTGTTTTCCGTTATGAAACTAAGGCTACAAGACCCTTAATCAGACTTCGAGAAGTAACAACATTCAAGGAAGCTCATACTTCTCATGAATCTTTTGAAGATGCTGAAAAACAAGTTAAAGAGGCTTTAAACATCTACAACAGATTTTTTGATGAGTTATGTTTACCTTACCTAATTTCCAAAAGACCTGTTTGGGATAAATTTGCAGGTGCATTATACTCTATCGCTTACGATACAATATTTCCGGATGGAAGAACACTTCAAATAGGGACCGTTCATAATCTGGGTCAAAGTTTTTCAAAAGTTTTTGACATAACCTTTGAAAAAAGAGATGGAACTCGAGATTACATCTGGCAAACATGCTACGGTGTTTCCGAACGTGTGGTAGCGGCTGTTGTCTCGATTCATGGTGATGACCATGGACTTGTTTTACCACCAAAGATAGCTCCAATCCAAGTTATCATAATTCCCATACCTTACAAAGGTTATGAAGAAAAAGTTGCGGAAAAAGCAAAAGAAGTTGAAAACAAACTTAAGGTAGCAGAAATAAGAGTTAAACTGGATTTAAGAGAGAAACTAACTCCAGGTTCAAAGTTTTATGAATGGGAGTTAAAGGGTGTCCCCCTAAGAATCGAAGTCGGTCCAAAAGACATTGAACAGAAAACCTTAACCATGGTTAGAAGGGATACTTTGGAAAGAGTTAAAATCGATGAATCAAAAATTGTGGATGAAACTCGGAAAACCTTAGATGAGATTCAAAAATCTTTGAGGAAAAAAGCTTGGGAATGGTTTTTAAGTCGTGTTAAGAAAACCGATAACTTCCAAGAAATCATCAAACTATCAAACGAAAAACCCTTGGTTATTGAAACCTATTGGTGTGGAAAAAACGAATGTGGTTTAGCTTTGGAAGACCAAACAAACATGAATGTTCTTGGTATTTCACTTGAAAGTGGTGAAGAACTAAAAAATAAAAAATGTTCTGTTTGTGGTGAAGAAGCCCAATTTACAATTAGATTGGCAAAAACCTATTAGGTTTGATTAAGGAAAACTAAATTAATGGTGAAGTAACT
>CAZNLG010000096.1:0-4247 GCA_964573765.1 uncultured Candidatus Bathyarchaeia archaeon
TATTCTGGACCGCTTTAGTTGTCGTTATCTATTTGGTCATGGCTGAAGTTCCCCTCTACGGTGTTCCACATCTTCCAGGTGACCCTTTTGGGATGATGAGGATAATCTTTGCTTCAAGAAGAGGCACCTTGATGGAGCTTGGTATAGGACCTATCGTAACAGCCGGTTTGGTTCTTCAACTCCTTGTAGGTTCAAAAATAATTCAACTTGACATGTCCAAACCTAGAGATAGAGCTATGTTCACAGCTGCAAACAAAGTTTTTGCCATAATTATGACTGGTTTTGAAGCTTCTGCATTTATTTTGGGTGGTATGTATGGTAGACTTGAAGCTTCCATCGCAATCCTTGTGTTTTTTCAACTTTTAGCTGCAGGTATAGTAGTTATCCTACTTGATGAACTTGTTCAGAAAGGTTGGGGTATTGGAAGCGGAATCAGTATATTTATAGCTGCAGGTGTGGCTCAAAGAATCTATTGGGATTGTTTTGCACCTATTCCTGCTAGTGACGGATACTTTGTTGGAGCTTTACTTGCTCTTTTCCAGTCGATAATGAATGGGTCTTGGGGAGCTGTACTTGTTCGACCTACCCATCTACCGGACATGACAGGTTTTATCTCCATGATAATCATCTTCCTTGTAATCATCTACCTACAAGGATTAAGGGTTAATATTCCTATCTCTCATGCAAGATTTAGGGGGTTTAGAGGAAGTTACCCGGTAAATTTCTTCTATGTCTCCAACATACCAGTAATCTTAGCTTCAGCTCTTTTTGCAGATGTATATTTTATGTCAAATCTTTTCTCCACACGTTTCCCAGAAAGTTTTTTAACAAAAATTCTTGGAACCGTTGATGTAACAACAGGAACACCGGTAGGCGGTCTTATCTATTTCTTGACCCCTCCAAGAAGTATCACAGCAGTACTTGCAGACCCCATCAGAGCAGCTGTGTATACACTTCTACTTGTGGGAATATGTGTTGTTTTTTCCATTACATGGGTTGAAGTTGCAGGTTTAAGTTCAAGAGATGTTGCTAAACAACTGATAGATTCAGGAATGCAAATTCCAGGATTTAGGAGGGCAGAATCATCTGTTAAAGAAATCCTTGATAGGTACATTCCCACCCTAACCGTTTTAGGTGGATTAGCGGTTGGTTTAATTGCGGCTGTAGCAGATTTCTTTAACACTTTTGGGACAGGTATAGGTATTCTTCTAACAACAGGTATCATGTGGCAGTATTATCAACTCCTCATGAAGGAACGGATAGAAGAAATGTATCCTGGCTTAAGCAGACTCCTAGGAAAGTAGAATTTAAATCAAAGTTTCCAACAAAACTTTCTTAGTTTGGAGTGGTTAAAAAAGGTGGAAGCCAATTGATCGAAGAACTTTTACTTAAAATTCCCTATTCAACTTTCTTCATACTCTTCTTAGCATTTGTACTTGCATTTATTACATCCTACCTTCAACGTAAATTTGTCAACATTGAAGAAGTAAAAAAATTCAGAAGTCAAATGGATGAGCTTAGAAAACAAATGTTTGAAGCTAGAAAAAAAGGTGATAAAAAAGCCCTAGCAAAACTTCAGAAAAAACAAACACAACTGATGAGAGATTCAAGTAAAGTTATGGGGCAACAAACAAAAATCTCCCTTATAACAATGTTTCCCTTCCTAATCCTGTTTTGGATTCTTTATGGTTTCTTTGGAAATACACCAGTTGCTTTCTCACCAGTTCCTATTCCCTATGGGACCGTTGGAGGTGTAGGACTTACTTTTTGGCTTTGGTATTTTCTAGCTGCAATGGCAATAAACCTTCCAGTAACACGAGCTTTAAAAACTCAACCCTACTAGAAATCAAAAGTCAAGTCTTATTGTAAACTAAACTATTCTCGTGACCAATGATGGTTAAACTAAAAATTCCCAATAAGTTGGTTATCACGGTAGGCGGTCTTCATGGAACAGGTAAAACAACCTATGCAAAAGCTCTTTCAAAAGTTTTTGGTTTAAGACATGTTTCTGCAGGTGAAATTTTTCGTAAAATAGCAAAAGAGAAGGGTTTAACTCTTCAGGGTTTAACAAAACTTGCTAAAGAAAAAAAAGAAATCGATGAACTCATAGACTCAAGGATAAAAGAAGAAGCAAAAAAAGGTTTGGTAGTGATAGATGGACTGCTTTCTGCTTGGATGGCTGGTAAAAATGCTCACATAAAGATTTACCTTTTTGCTCCTGACAAAGTTAGGTTTAAACGTATAGCCCGAAGAGACAAAATTTCATATGAAGAAGCAAGAAAAGTAACCTTGGAAAGAGAAAAAATTGAGAAGGAACGTTACAAAAAGTTTTACGGTTTGGACCTAGATAACCTCACAATTTATGATATAGTTTTTAACACAGACCTTTTACCAGTTAACTCAAACATAAAAATTCTTAGGGATGTAATTAAGGAATATATAAAGGCTAGGTGGGGTTAAAATGTCGGTCTTTGATGTAGGACGTGTATGTATAAAAAAAGCTGGTAGGGAAGCAGGGAAAAAATGTGTTGTAGTAGATTTGATAGACAAAAACTTTGTACTGATAACGGGACCTAAACAATTGACTGGTGTTAGAAGACGAAGGGTTAATGTGGACCATTTGGAACCCTTAGACATAAAACTTAACATAAAAAGAGGTGTTGATGATACAGAAGTTCTTAAAGCAATGAAAAAAGCTTTTCCCGAAGAATTTCCCGAAAAACTCAAAGTTGAAGAAAAAGTCGAAGAAAAGGTTGAGAAAGCCAAAAAACCAAGAAGAAAAACAAAGAAATCAGGGGAAACCGAAAAATCTAAAGAGGAAACCTAAAATGAAGGAAACAACACCTCCTTGGGAAGTGAAAAGAGAAGTCGTTATAAAACAAGAAGCTGAAACAGACCCAAAATATGGTTGCCCCCCAGACCAACGTCCTTTAACCTACCACTTAAAATATGGATTTATCAATCTTGATAAACCGAAGGGGCCTTCAAGTCATGAAGTAACTGCATGGACAAAAAAAGTTTTGGGTGTTGGTCATGCCGGTCACGGTGGGACCCTTGAGGTTTAGTCCGGGGAAATCCTGGCGTGACCGGTGTTCTTCCAATAGCACTTGAAGAATCAACAAAAACTTTACAGGTTGTTTTAGCTGGTGGAAAAGAGTATGTCGGGATCATGAAACTTCATGGAGATGTAAATGTTGAAAAAATATTAGATGTATTTGAAGAATTTGTTGGAGAAATTTTTCAACGTCCACCACTTAGAGCTTCTGTAAAAAGAAGACTGAGAACAAGAAACATCTACTATAACCGTGTTCTTGAAATTGATGGAAGAAATGTTCTCTTTAAGATTGGATGTCAATCAGGAACCTACATAAGAAAAATAATTCATGACATAGGAGAAGCCTTAGGTTGTGGTGCTCATATGGCTGAACTCAGAAGAACTAGAGCAGGCCCCTACATGGAAAACAAAAACCTAGTTACCCTTCAAGACCTATCCGACGCATACATCCGATGGAAAGAAAAAGGTGAAGAAGAACCTCTAAAAAGACTTATCCTACCAGTGGAAACTTCCGTTGAACTCCTTCCCAAAGTTTACGTAAAAGATACTGCGGTTGATGCAATTTGCCATGGAGCCCATGTGACGATACCTGGAATAGTAAAACTAAGTTCAAAAATAAAACCTGAAGAACTTTTAGCAGTTTACACTTTAAAGGAAGAACTTATAGCATTAGGAAGAGCTAGAATGTCAACCGAAGAAATCCTAGAAAAAGATTATGGAATAGCCGTAAAAACCGAGAGAGTTATAATGCGTCCAAATGTTTACCCAAAAACATGGTAACAAACTTAAAAGTTTAATTCAACTTGTTTAAAGAAATATATTTTGAAGAGCCGGAGTCGCCTAGTGGTATGGCGCAGGCCTGGAGTCTTCCGGACTTAAAGCCTGTGAGCCCTTTGGGCTCGCGTGGGTTCGAATCCCACCTCCGGCGCCACCCTTCTAGTTACGGCTCCCTCACCTCTCTCCAAACCCTCTTCTTCTCAGCCTTCTCCTTTTAAGCCTAAGACCGAATCTAGTTTTTCTGGGTTGAAGCCTGACATCCACAATTTTACGGTTAGGCTTGAAAGGTATAGGAGGCTTCTCTCCAGGCTTGACAGGTCAGGTTTGACTCTAAGCTTTCTCAGCCACCTGAAAAGCTTGGGGCTTTCAGATGCACGCATAGCCAAATATGCAAGCCACCTACCAACAGTCCTAA
>CAZNLG010000097.1:0-4166 GCA_964573765.1 uncultured Candidatus Bathyarchaeia archaeon
CCTATACCTACAGCAACCTTTTCCGTGTCAGCTATCTTTGTTTTTACATATGAACCAGCACCTACAGGAACCAATAACTCATCATCTTTGTTTAGTTTTTCCAAGTTTTGAATAGTTAAACTTGCAAGATTTATTTCTCGAAGGGCTGCTTCAACCATTCCGATTCTAGCCTGAAGTTCACCTGCAACACCTTCAAGTATCCTCAATTCTGCTACAATACTTCCAAGTTTTTCTTTCTGGTTTTCAGGGGTTTCTTTTTTACTCAACTATTTTTCAACTCCTGCAAACATACGTATAAGGGGATTTTTAGCTTCCTTTGGGTCTATTACTTCAATTTTACGAATTTTTATTTGATTTCTTTTTAATTTATTTCTACTCCCAATTTCACTGTAAACTTTTTCTAAGACTTCTTCTTCATTCAAACCTCTAACTTCCTTAACAAAAAGCAAAGACCTAAACCCGAATTTTGCTTCACATTCAACCCGAAAAGTTTTAACTTCATCCATCACAGACACCAACCATATGAAAGAAACAACAAACCTTCAAGAATAATTTACACATAAAACTAAACGACTAATAAACTTTACAATCTTACCCATCAAAGAAAGTGCGGTGGGTCCTGAAGCTGGACGCCCATACCCCACCTAAACCAACCACCTTCCTTCACATCCGCACCCCCTTAAGCGTCAAACGTCCGGACTTAAGGTTGCTCCCTCCCGGGCCTAGCCAGGTTCGTCCGGTACAGTAGCAGTCCAACCCCTACGGGTTGAACCACCACTTCCGCCGACCCTAAGGGACAGATGTTCATTAGGATTGTGGTGGGTTAAAGGGTGGGGCTGGGTGCGTCTCACTTCAGCTTTCGGCCCGCCATATAGGGGGTTTGCGGTCAAACCTTTACAGGTTTTCAGGGGACCCCTAGCCCCCCGCCTAGACCCACCGCAAATGATATTAAAGAAATGGGTGAAAATTAAACTTTCTTTTTTAAGGGTTGGGTTTTGGGTAAGGAATATTAAGTTTTTTGGGTTTAAGTTAATTATGCGTTTTACTGGTTTGGGTTCTGTTCTTGTTGTAAGTGTGATGGGTTTTTTTGTTTATCTTGGAGTTTTTATGAGAGTTCCTCTTGTACCACTTTATGCAAGAAATATGGGTGCTTCACTTGTTCAGGTTGGATTTATTACTTCTGCATTTATGGCTGTTGCTTCTCTTCTGGCAATACCTTCTGGTTTGATGTCTGATAGGTTTGGAAGAAAGTTT
Organism: uncultured Candidatus Bathyarchaeia archaeon; assembly: GCA_964573765.1. Taxonomy (GTDB): domain Archaea; phylum Thermoproteota; class Bathyarchaeia; order Hecatellales; family Hecatellaceae; genus CAZNLG01. Next base: position 1,255 of record CAZNLG010000097.1, read on the forward strand.
ATGGTTGTGATGGGGGCGTTTATTAGTTCGATTTCTTCGTTTCTTTTGGCATTTTCAACCAATCCAAACTTTCTGATTTTTATTTATGCTTTTGCAGGGTTGGGGGTTGCAGCTTTCTCTCCAACCGTTATAGCTTTTGTGGGTGATGTTTCAAAAACTGAAAGTTTGGGTTTAGCGTATGGATTGTATACAACTATTATGGCTACTGCCATGGCTTCAGGTCCTAGTGTTGGTGGTTTGTCTGCGGAACTTTTTGGATATCAAAATACGTTTATCTGGTCTGGGTTAGTTATCCTTGTTGGAGTTTTTGTAGGTTTTCTAGCCTTTCCAAGTAAATTTGACGGTAGACGAAGAACGGAAACTTACTGGAAGGATATTTCTTCTGATTTTAGAAAGGTTGCTGGAAACAACCTTATTTTTGCCTGTTGGGTTGCTGCTTTTTGTTTAAGTTTTGGTTGGGGTGTTGCTCCGGCTTTTCTACCTCTTTATGGAAGGAAAATTGGTTTAGGTGTTGTTTTGGTTGGATTGCTTTTTACTGTTCAATCAGCTTCAAGTGCTGCTTCACGTTTCCCCTTTGGAGTTTTGCTGGATAAGGTTCATGGTGGAAAATTTTTTGTAGTTTTGGGTTTGGGAGTTCTAGGTCTTTCCACGGCTATGTTAACTTTTTTCACAGACTTAACTGTGTTGATGGGTTTGATGGGTTTAATAGGGTTTGCGATGGGGATGGCTTTTGTATCTTTAAGTAGTCTTATTGCTGAAGCAACAGATTATGTGACTAGAGGGTTAGCGATGGGAGTTTACAGTGCCTGTTTTTATGGGGGGATGTCTGTAAGTCCAGCCTTACTTGGAAGTTTTATTACACTTTACGGTTATCAGTTTGGTTTTGGTATTGCAGCTTTACTTTGTTTTGTTGGAATATTAGTGTTTTCTTCTCTAACATTTAGGTTTAAAGCTTAGGGTTTAATGTTAATTTTTCCAAGCCTTTTTTCAAGTTCCTTTTTCAAAAAACTTATTGTTTTTACTGGTGTTGGGTCAACTCTGTTCAATATCGCCAGGTAAAAGCTTAGATAATCTCCGATGTAAATGATGGAAAGCATTTTTGCAAGTTTTTCCCTACCTCGACCATAAATCTCACGGATGTCAACTGTTTTTTGAGTTAAAATCTCCTTTAAAACTTCAAATCTTATCCTAATGTCTTCAGGTTCTTCTTTGTCTCTAAGAAGTATCACTGAAAGAAGTTTTGCTACCGAAGGTTGGATTTCTTCCCAACCTACAATTTCATTATGGTTTAGCTCTGGTAGTACGTCAAATTTACAAAATGTTTTACTGTTTTCGTTAAGTTGAGTTTTTAAACGATAAGCTACATTCCCATATTCCCTGAACCCATAAATTATGGGAATTTTCCCTTTAAGGTTTAGAGCAAGTTTCTTGGTTTCATTGGAGATAGAAGAAACAGAAGTTTTAATTTCTTCCCGAAGCTCCTTTAAAACCATAATGGCATCAGAAATTTCCTTTTTAAACCCTTCAACAACACCAACCTTCTCTAAGATTACACAGGGTACAGTAAAAAGGTAGGGTAATGCAAGTCTTGGTTGGAAACCTGTAGGAACCTGTACATGTAAAACATTATGTTTTTTACAGTACTCTCCCAGAAGCCCTCCCGAACTTACACCAACAATTAAACATTTTCTTTCTAAAGCCTGAAGAAAAGCATCCAAAGTTTCTTTTGTGTTACCGGAGTAACTTACCGCAAAAACCAAGGTATGTTTATCTAAATGTTTTGGTATGATTGAATCTCTACAAATTTCCACCGGAACAGAAATTTTTTCATAACTCCAGTCTTTAAAGATGGAACCACCTATGGAAGAACCACCCATACCTAGGAAAGCAACCTTCAAAATTTTTCTATTTTTTAAGTCTTCCAATTCTAACTCTTCAGCTATCTGTAAGGCTTTCTCGTAATGTTCAGGTGTTTTTTCTAAGGATTCAGCCATCTTACTTTTATCAATGGATTCTATAAAACTCAGGTTATCAAGGGTTTCTTCCATAATCAACCCTTCTTTTCATGGTCCACAAATATGTTTTCTTCGGGAAACTAAATTTTAGTTATGTTTATCTCTGTTTTTAAACAACTATGTTTAGGTAATGTTGAATGTACGTTCCAAAAAGAAAAGTCTCGATAACAGTTGCACTTCCAGCTTCAACTACTACGGATATTCCCCATCTCAGAGAAAAAACTTTTAGGTTAGGTTTTATAGGTAGAACTTTAGCCATATTTAGGGTAGATAAACTTTTAATCTACAGAGATAAACCACAAAAACAAGATTTCAAATTAATGGAAAAGATTTTGTCCTACATGACAACTCCCCAATATTTGAGAAAAAAGGTTTTCGGAATTACACCAGAGTTAAAATATGTAGGAACACTTCCCCCGTTAAGAACTCCTAACCACCCATTGAAAAAAATTTCAAAAGAATTAAGAAAAGGAGATATAAGAAAAGGTTTGGTTATAAAATCTTCGGAAAAATTTTCATTGGTTGATATAGGCGTTGAAAAACCTGTAAAGGTTGAAGGTTACTTTAAACCTAAAACCTTGATAAATGTAGAAATTTGTGAGGTTGGAAAAGAGTTTAAAGCTAAACCAGTTGGTTTGGAAGAGATATCTTCTTATTGGGGATTCAAGGTTGAAGCGGTTAACCAGACTTTAGATGAAGTTGCTGAACGTAAAGAATTTGACCTAAAAATTGCAACTTCAAGATATGGTCAACAGTTACAGGAAGTTATGGATGTACTTATCAAGAAATGGATTAATTCAAAAAGAGTTTTGATTGCTTTTGGTTCCCCAACAGAAGGTATAGAAGAAATTTTGGCTGAAAAAAACTTAAAACCATTAGATGTTTTTGATTTTATGA
>CAZNLG010000098.1:0-4158 GCA_964573765.1 uncultured Candidatus Bathyarchaeia archaeon
TGATTCAGGATAAGATTAAAGAACATAATCTTAACAGGGTTATTGTCGCCTCATGTAGCCCAAAAGTTCATGAAGCAACCTTTAGAAGGGTTGTACAGGAAGCTGGATTAAACCCGTATTGTTTTGAACATGTAAACATAAGGGAACAATGTTCATGGGCTCACATGAAAGAAGACATCAAAGAGAACACAAAGAAGGCGGTAGACCTTGTACGTGGAGGAATCTTTAGAGCAAGATATCTTGAACCTTTAGAAGAAGGTAGAGAAAAAGCCCACAAAGCAGTTCTCATCGTTGGTGGTGGTATAGCTGGAATTTCTGCTGCTTTAAGTCTTGCTGAGCTGGGTTACCAAGTTCACATGGTTGAGAAGGAACCCAGTATTGGTGGTCACATGGCTATGTTTGGAAGGGTTTTCCCTACGATGGATTGTGCTCAATGTATACTTACACCTAAAATGGCTGATTGTGCTACAAACCCAAACATTAAGATTTACACGTATTCTGAAGTTCTTGAAGTAGTTGGTTCTCCGGGGAATTTTCATGTTAAAGTTTTGATGAAACCTAGGTATGTTGACCCTGAAAAATGTCGTGGTTGTGGAAATTGTGCAGAAATCTGTCCTTGGACTAAACCGTCAGAATTTAATCTTGGGTTAAATCTGAGAAAGGCTATTTATAGACCGTTTCCTCAAGCAGTTCCCAATATTTATCTTATAGACCCTGAAATTTGTGCCTACATCAAAACCGGAAAATGTGGCGCATGCTTAAAAGTATGCCCAACTGGTGCAATAAACTTTGAAGATAAGGAAAAAATCATCGAGTTTGAAGTTGGAGCTGTAATTATTGCAACTGGTTATGAACTTATGAATGTTGAAGAGAAATATCCCGAATTTGGTTATGGAAGATATCCTGGTGTTGTAACAGCTTTACAGGTTGAGAGACTTCTCTCATCAACAGGTCCAACAGGAGGTTATCTTAAGGTTCCTGGAGATAAAAGAAAACCCAATGAGTGGAAGGATGTAAAGAAAATAGCTTACATTGCATGTGTTGGTTCAAGGGACCCCCATAGGGGTGTTCCCTACTGTAGTAAGGTTTGCTGTATGTATACACTTAAACATGCAAAACTTATCAAGGAACTTTTCCCTGAAACTGAGATTTGGTATTACTATATAGATGTTAGAGCTGCAGGTAGGGGTTATGAAGAGTTTTATGAAGATGCTCAAAAAAACGGGTTAAACCTTGTTAGGGGAAAAGCTGCTGAAGTTTTTAAGGGAAACGATGGAAGGTTGATTGTCAGAGCTGAAGATACCCTACTTGGAATAATGTTTGAAAATGATTTTGACATGGTTGTTCTGTGTGTAGCAATGGTTCCGGGTAATGGTTTGGATGAAATTATTCAGAAAATAAAGGTCCCAGTAAGTGAAGACAAATTTGTAACCGAGAAACATCCAAAACTTAATCCTGTAAGTACTTTGAAGGAAGGTGTTTATGCTTGTGGTTGTGCCCTTGCACCTAAAGATATTCGAGATAGTGTATCCGAAGCTTGGGCTACAGCTGCAAAAGTTAACGAATTTTTAGGTACTGGTGAAGTCAAAATAAAACCTGAAAAAGTTCAGGTTAATCCCGAGTTATGTAATGGTTGTGGTAAATGTATTGAAGTATGTCCTGTTGAAGCTTTAAGACTGGAAAACGGTAAAGCTGTGGTTAATCTTTATGCTTGTAACGGTTGTGGAGCCTGTATACCTGAATGTGAAGTTGGGGCTTTAGATTTAAAACATTCAACGGAAAAACAGTTGTATGCTCAGATTGAAGGTATACTAAAGGAAAAAACCGATAAACCGGTAATTTTAGCTTTTTTTGATGATGAAACAGCCTATACTACAGCTGACCTTTTAGGGTCGACAAGAGACTTCTACCCTGTTTCCATAAGAATCATACGTGTTCCATCTTCTGCAAGAGTTGGTTTAAAACACATCCTTTATGCCTTTGCTCATGGAGCTGATGGTGTGTTTATGGCTGATGGTGGAGAAGGTTCAGGGTCGTTTCCTAAGGTTGCAAAGATAACTGAAAGTAGGCAACGTCGATATAAGGAATCTATTCGAAAGTTTAGAATTGAACCGTTACGTTTACGTTCTACTGAAGTATACATCTCAGCACCAAGATTTTTGGGTAATTCTCTAAGAGTTTTTGCAAGTATGGTAGAAGAACGAGGAAAACTTTCCGACACTGTACGGGAAAGGATAAGAAAAGAAGTTTTTAGTAAAACCTAAAACCCAATTAAACAATTCTAAGTTACTTCAAAATCGTTTTAGAAGGAGTTGTTTCTGTGGATTCTTGGAGACTTATTGATGTTGGAACTGTCGATGGACCTACAAGTGCATCCATGTTTGAAGCTGTAAGTATGTGTTGTTCGAGTAAAGATTCACCCAACACGATAATTTTTTGGAGAATCAACCCTCCTTGTGTATACGTTGGATACCATCAACTTGTTCTGGAAGAAGTTAACCTTGAGAACTGTAGGAAGCTTGGAGTTCAAGTGGTTAGAAGAGTTTTGGGGGGAGGATGTGTTTACTGTGATAAAAATCAGCTACTATATTCAGTTATAATGAACATTAAAGATTCAAGAATTCCCTGTAAAATGGAAGAAGCTTACAGAGTTATCCTTAAAGGTGTTGTTTTAGCTTTTAAAAAACTTGGACTTAAAAAAGTCTTTTATGAGAAAAAATTGAACGCTATACTTGTTGATGGTAAAAAGATTTCCGGTAATGCTGGTTTGATGGATGGAGAAGTTACCATGGTTAACGGAAGTTTTTTATTGAATTTTGATTATGAACGTATGTGTAAAGTCCTTTTACATCCCCTTAAAAATCTTCCCGGAAACCCCAAAAAACCCCAAGAAGGTTTAACAAACCTTAAAAGAGAACTTGGAAGAAGGATAACTTTTAGTGAAGCAAAAAAGGTTCTGAAAGAAGGATTTGAAGAAGCCTTAAACATCAGACTTGTAAAAGACAAATTTACAATTAAAGAGTCACGTTTAATTCTAAAACTTAAACAAAAACATCTGTCCAAAAACTGGATTTTTTTAATGGACCTAAAACATACCAATCTTAGGATGGAAAAACTTTGGACAGTCTTCCCGTGGATATGTTTTTGACTGAAAAAATATTCAAAAGTAACGATGATAATTTTCTAAGGGAAGTTTTTAAAAAAACAAGAGTTCTTGCAGATGAAAAATTTGGTAAAAAAATAAATTTTTACTATACTTCAAATTTTTTCCCACCGATTTCGGTAACTGGTAAAAAATGCTTTTTAAACTGTCTTCACTGTCAACATAAACTTCTTGATATGATGATTTCGGTTAAAACACCAGAAGAATTCGTAAAAAAATGTATCCAACTGGAAAAAAACGGTGCAAAAGGTATTTTAGTTAGTGGAGGTTGTCTACAGGATTTTACGGTTCCCCTTGAAAATTTTACTGGTGCGATAAAAGAAGTAAAAAAACAAACAAGTCTTTTCGTTTTAGCTCATACAGGTCTGTTGACCATTGAAAAAGCTAAACTTATCAAGGAATGTGGCGTAGATGGAGTTGCTCTTGATGTTGTTGGTTCTCCTGAAACGACTAGGAGAATTTATGGTGTGGAAATTTCCAAGGATAAGTATATTGAAAGTCTTGTTTCGGCTGAAAAAGCTGGTTTTTCCATAGTTTCTCCCCATGTTTGTGTAGGTTTACATTTTGGTTTTTTGAAAGGTGAACTTGAAGCTTTAAAAATTATCTCAAAGATTAAACCAACAACCATTGTTATCACGGCTTTGATGCCTCTTTTTGGCACCCCTCTGGAAGACTGTCTTGTAAACCCTGTGGATGTTGCAAAAATTGTTGCGATCGCAAAGTTAATGTTTCCAGATGTACCCATAACCTTAGGTTGTGCTAGGTCAAAGGGGAAGATAAGGGAAAGAATAGAGGTACTCGCTTTTCAGGCTGGTGTGACAAGTATAGCGATGCCTACAAAAAAAATTCATGAATTTGTTAGGAAAGAAGGTTATAGGATTGAGTTTTTTGGTGCTTGTTGTGGTTTTCCTCCTCTTCCCAGACTTAAGGTTGAAGAAAAACTTCTAAGCTAAAACTTTTTAGTGGTATGTTTTTATCTAGGTAGTCTCCTTATC
>CAZNLG010000099.1:0-4150 GCA_964573765.1 uncultured Candidatus Bathyarchaeia archaeon
CTATATATGTTTATTCTCTCAACAAAATTTTATCGACCCAAAGTTTTCTAAGAAAACTTTTGGGAAAATTTAACCATAAAACCAAGTCTACACTATCATGGATAGTTTTAGCTAAAAACTAAAATAAGAATGTAAACATTATTTAGAATTATACGTTTAACCATAAATAAAAATTTTAATTTGGATGTGAGAATTTGAGTGAAATCAAAACATGGAAACAGTATTTTTGTGCTATCTGTATGGCTCATTGTAGTGCTTTAGCTAAAGTTGAAGATGGAATGATTACAGAGTTAATAGAAGATACTATTTCAGGTTTTCCAGCTAACTACTGTCCAAAACATAAGGGAGGTTTACATGTAACAGGGGTTGGAGGGATTCTAAGAAATCGTGAACGTCTTCAATACCCCCTAAAAAGGGAAGGAAAAAGGGGGGAAGGAAAATGGAAACGTATCAGTTGGGATGAAGCTCTTAACATTGTAGCTGAAAAACTTAAGGAAATTAAGGAAAAATATGGGCCTGAACATGTTGCAATACTTTTGGATGAACCTAAAGGTTTAGAGTTTGCGTTTGCTCAAAGATTTGCAACAGCCTACGGTACACCAAATGTTTTTACTCCGGGAACCTATTGTGGAGTACCTACATACCAAGCTAACTATTTTACTTTTGGTTCTCAAACTATCCAAGTTAGAAAACCAATTTACTACTATTATCCAAGAGTAATAATTATTTGGGGTTCCAATCCTATCCATACTGGTGGTACTCTTAATGGACTTCTTCGTAGGGATATTCATTTAGCTATGGATAGGGGTTGTAAAATAGTTGTTATAGACCCCAAAAACATCGACGTAGACCCCCACACTGGTAAACGTGCATCTGATGTTGATTATTGGCTTAAACTTAGACCTGCAAGTGACGGTATCCTAGCCATGGGAATGTTGAAGATTGTTGTTGAAGAAGAACTCTACGATAAAGATTTTGTGGTTAAATGGACTGTTGGATTTGAAAAGCTAAAAGAAGAAATAAAGAAGTTTACTCTTGAAGATGTGGAAAAGCTTACTTGGGTACCAAAACAACAAATCCGGGAAGTTGCTAGACTTTACGCTACAAACAAACCTGGTGTTATAGGTTTTGGAAATGCTTTAGAACAAACTGTAACAGCTTTCCAAACCTGTAGGGCCATTGCCATTCTTCGTGGTATTACAGGTAACGTAAACACACCAGATGGGGGTGAAGTTGACTATGAACCACCAACATTCACCCGTGCAGGTTCCTTTATTTTTGGTGGAAAGATGAAAGAAAAACTTCAAGAGTTTCCACGTTCACCGGAAAGGACTATTGGGGGAGAATTTAAGGTAGCATTAAGGTCTGCTTATGTACCTACACCTCTTTTTGCAAAAAGCATCTTGGAAGAAAAACCCTACCCATTGAAGGCTGTTTTGGTTTTAGGTTCAAATCCACTTATCACCTACCCAGATTCAAATGAAGTGTACAAAGCATTCATGAAACTTGATTTTGTAGTTGTAATCGACATTTTCCATACCCCAACAACAGCCCTAGCCGACATAGTCTTACCAGCAGCAACCCTCTTAGAACGTGAAGATTTAGGTTATTGGCCTGCTGGTTTAGGAGCTATCAAAGTTTATCCTAAACTTGTAGAACCTCCCGGTGAAGCATGGTCTGACCTAAAAATAATCAATGAACTTGCAAAAAAAATGGGTTTAGGGGAATATTTCTTTGAAAATGAACATGAAGCTTTAGACCTTATGTTAAAACCAACCAACCTTACCTACAAAGAGTTTGCAGAAAAGGTTAGACTTATACCACCAAAACCATTGTACGACCCATTTAAAGTGATAGGTTACAGGACACCTTCAGGTAAAGTGGAAATATATTCTAAACAGTTGGAAGAGTTTGGTTTTAGCCCTATCCCACGTTTTGAAGAATTAACTAAGTCGGTTTCAGGTTCTTTTGAACCAACCGAAGAATATCCATTACTGTTAACCAACGGTAAAGATGAATTGTACAGGCTTTCTTCTTTTAGAAACCTAAGAAAACTACGTGTAGTTTCACCTCACCCCATAGTTTGGTTAAACACAGAAACAGCTGAAAAACTAGGTCTAAAAAATGGAGATTGGGTCTACATCGAAACAAAAAAAGGTAGAGTAAAACAAAAACTTGTGACAGACCCATACATCCATCCAAAGGTTGTTTTAGCCAGTTTTGGATATTGGGGTGAATTTAACCTAAACCAGATCATTGACGGTAATCCACCCTATGAGCCGGTAAGTGGTTCACCACAATTAAAAGGTATTCCATGTAGGGTATACAAAGCGACTTGACAGATTACCCTCAAACCAGTTATTTTTTTATCCTGTTTTAAATCTCTTCTCTGTTCGAGGTTTAAGCTATCTTAACAAACCAAAAGGGTCTACTTTTGTTCTTAAGATTTGAAGTTCTTCACGTGTAGGTGGTTTAGTTTCTTCAACTTTTTCCGGAATCATCAACTCAAAACCTGTGTTTTTTACCACATCTTCAACTGTTACACCTGGATGTAGAGACTTAAGTTTCATTTGTTTGGTTTGAGGTTCAAAATCCATAACTGCTAAAGGTGTTACGATTAAGCTTGGTCCCTTCCCAAGAAAACCTGCTTTCTCACATCCAGCAGGTCCGGGTGCAGAGATAAAATCAACTTTTTCCACAAACGTTCTGGTGTCATGTCTGGTTAGGTAAACATAGGACCTTTTTATGTGGGTTGCTGTTGTTGCAAGTCCAACTGTACCTGGTCCTCTAAGTTTTGGTTTTTTATAGTCTCCAACACAAACAAGGTTTATGTTACCATGTTTGTCTATTTGAAGACCACCTACAAAGAAAAAATCAAATTTTCCAGTCATAACAAGGTTAAGTACATCATTTAAATCTGAAACAGCTTCAGCTCCCAAAATATTCCGATAGTCACCCAATGAACGGTATATTGGACCTTTCTTATTGTAGAAACCTGCTGCACCACAATACCATGTAAGGTTGGGTGCATGGGTAAGTTGTGCAAGTCTGATTGCTGCTTGTGGAATTTCAGAATAAGCTCCAACCATCCCTGCTTCTCCATCTTTTAACTCTCTGGATAGAACAACAACCATCAACTCTTGGACACTATATTCTTTTCCCATTTTAGGGTTACACCTTTAGAAGACTCTTAAACTTAAAAGTTTTCTAAGTCCTATTTTTTCCAAGTATTCTTCATGGTTTTTAGGTTTGTACACATATTCTTCAAGATACTTTCTAAAGTCTTCAGGTTTTCTTGCTGCTTCAATGTAGGTTTTGATATGTTCTTCATCCATGTTATAGTAGCCATGACATGAACATGGATGTGCACCCCAAGACATCCTTACAACATAATCTACCAGAAATGAAGGGATGCTGGTTTTGAATGGTTCTGCTAGGATTTGTTCATGGGGAATTATTTCTTCAACTGTTACGATGGTTTTTTTAGCAGCTTTAGCCATCAAGTAATCTAAAAACCTTGAACCTGCATGTTGAATGTTTCCATAAGGGTCACTTTTTTGGGCATGAATTATGGCTACATCCGGTTTGTATGCTGGAACCGCCAAAAGTTTTTCTCCTTTGACGGGGTCCGTAAATTCTTTAAAATCTTTGTTAACTTTTGGTAGGTCTGTACCTAAACCTGTTCTTGTTGGATAAAAGGGTAAGTTTTCTGAAGCTGCTCTTAAACTTGCAATTATATGGAATTCGTCACATTCTTTTACTTCTATTTCTCCAGCTTCAACCTTTCTTCTAAAGTTGGGTAGAACTCCAGCTAACCATTCAGCTCCAACATAACAAGAAAAAATTGTTCTTACACATCCAGCTCCTATAAGAAGGTCTGCATCCACACCAGCGGAAGTTGGTGTTATAATGAAGAGGTCTTTTACACTTTCTTGGATTATTTTTCGAATTATTGTCATCGGACTGTTATGGTTTAAGTAGCCTCCTACGGCTATGATTGAACCATCCTTCACGGTTTTTACAGCTTCATCCAAACTAACTATTTTTTCTTTTCTCCCAGACATTTTAACGTTCAACCTTAGACTTTAGGGATGAGATAACTCATGCTCCTTTTTACGTTTCCCATATTCTATCTTTATTCCTAGTTGTT